>NZ_CAUTOU010000026.1:0-29006 GCF_963539965.1 uncultured Propionibacterium sp. | reverse complement strand
TCATACATCACCGGACGCACCTTCGACTACGACTTCGAGCACCTCCCCAAACCCCCACCAGAAACCGATCTTGTTTCATGACGGCCATAGCCAAGCGTCTCGAAGCAGGTGAGTATAACCAAGTTGAGGAGGTGACTGAGAAACCATATGGGAATGTGTTCCGACGGATATGGCGACTCCGAGAGCTCGAGTTCGTTCCCGTTGTAACGCAACCGATGACGACACTCATTCTGGCTCCTACGCTTGAACTCGCTCAGCAGCTCGCTGATGGTTCTGATGCTGTGCTTGTATCTCTGACTGATGAATTTGTCAGGCGAAGCGATGGTAGCTATGGCGTGCGCGGAGATGTGTATGAGGATTACCTTCGCGTGGCGCAGGAACTTGCACGAAATGGAACATGCGTCAAACGCATTATTCATGCTGGCGCGTTTGGTTCTCGTTTTCCCCATGAAATCCCTAGTTTCAAGGTGGGGTCTGGGTTTGTTCAGGGGTTTCTCAGCGCAGCTCACACGCTCCGAGCATTCCGAGCACAGTCCGATCAGGTCACGCAATTTTTGGTGTTGAGCAGCGGCGTCCACTCGGTAGTCGAAAACGACGTTGTGGCCTACGAACGGACGCCTGTGTCCGGTCTGGTTCGATCGGCATCGATCGAGTGGCCGGACCTGACCTTCGTTCACTTGGACACAGAGCTCAGTTCGAGCGCGACAGAAGCTGCTAGGCACGCGAGACGAGAATTGGACGCTTGTCCGCAGCAAGAGGACGTAGCTTATCGTTCCGGTCAGCGATATGTGCCGAATCTTGAGATCGCAAGTTTTGCAGGTGAAGTCACGACGCATGACGAGACCGGCTTGGCCGTGGTGGCAGGTGGTTTAGGTGGTGTTGGTCGCCATCTTGTCGGCCAAGTGGCGCGTGCTGGGTATCAGCACATTCTTGTGTTGGGTCGGAGTGAAGCGACCCCAGCTGAGCTGGCGAATCTCGATGCTAAAGTTACTGCGTCGGTACATTTTGCCCGAGCTGACGTGACAGACCTGGACGCCCTCGAACGCGCGATCTCTGATGCGGAGGAGAAGTACGGAAATCTCAGGCTTCTAGTGGATGCTACAGGATCGTATACTGCTGGTGACCTGAATAATGGTTTTTCTGTGAGCGAACGTGAGATGATCCGTAACAAATTGTTGGGTGGCTTGGCTGTCGGTCAGGTTGTATCATGCCGAAAGCAGGCGCGTTTGGTCAGGTCATCCTCTGCGGTCACATTCTTTGGCGGCGCTGGGATTGCTGCATACGCGGCAGCAAATTATTTCATCGAGGGGTTGACACGAGCTGAGGTCGAGGAAGGAAAAACATCCGAGTGCATCGCGTGGAGTATCTGGGTCGACACTGGCATCAGTCAAGGCTCCGTCGTTAGAGCGTTCATGCAACGTCAAGGTTACGTTGAGATGCAACCTGGAACCGCCGAAACGTTCAACGCAGCCTTCGGTATTCCTGGCGGGTGTGTCTATGCTCGGCTTGATCCTTCTGCCAGCATGGTCTCAGCTCAATTTCCCGTACTAGCTCGAGGGGCGCAGACTTTGGTAATTGAATGCGAGAAACAGAATAATCCAAAGCTTGATAACCTCCAAGATGAGCTGGGGAATAAGATCCCGATTAGGTGGAGCAACCCTGCTGGCGCGACTGATAGTGTGAGTAGTGATGCTGTCAGTCGAGGGCCGTTCGGCCCTGTGGAGAAGAAGCTTCACCGGATATGGCAGCAAACGTTGCGCCAAACCGATATCGGTATCGACCATAATTTTTTCGAGTTAGGTGGTTCCTCTCTCGAAGGCGCGACGCTGATTGCGCTTATCAATAAGGAGATGGGCTACAGATTCTGCTTCACCGATCTGATCGAGTTTCCGACGATCAGAGCACAAGCTAATGCGATTGCGCCTACCCAGCCTTACGCTGGCACAGGATCGAGCAAATATAGTTTTACCGGGAAGGTGATTCGACTCAATAAACCAGGGCGAAAGCCACTATTCTGTGTGCATTCATTATTCGGTCTTGTGTATCCCTATGTTCCGCTGGCAAACTTGTTGCCAGAGCGCACTTTCTTCGCCTTCCAGGCGAGCGGTTTTGATGGCGGAGAAGTTATTTGTTCCATTGAAGCGATGGCCCGCTGCTACATCCAGGAAATGAAAACTATTCAGCCTGATGGGCCTTACGATCTGTGTGGCTGGTCACTTGGGGCGCTCGTGGCACTGGAGATGGCTCAGCAACTTGTCCGAACTGGCGACAAGGTTGCACATCTCGTAATTATCGACCAGGCTACGGACTCGATCGAGAGGTTCTTAGAATGGCAGCCGATTCGAATCCAAGCACAACGGCTTGGTTCAATCCTCATGGCAGCTGGCGCAAGTTTCGATCCCGTCCTACGGGGTAGGACAAAGGATCTCCTAGCTTTGCGGCATCCATTTGTAACCCTGCGCTTTGTTCGCGAGTGGATGGGTCCCATGCTGCGAGTAGCGCTTGTCAATCGACAAGCAGGTATCAACTACAAACTACAGCGTTACCCGGGTACGATTGATCTGCTCTACACCGGTGACCCAGAGTTTACGGCAATCCGGGACGAGCGGCTAGGGTGGGATCGAATCGCTAATGGAGGAGTGCGGGTGCAACGTTTGCTGGGTTCGCACCTAACTCTCCACGAATTACCTTATGTACAGTCCCTAGCCGACGGGATTAGATCAATTTTAGAGTGAAATGCTGACTGTGACGGGCTCATGGGATTGCCCGAGGCGATCACGACCACGTGGGAGCGGACCGTGGTGCAGCAGTGCATCGTGCACCTGATCCGCAACAGCTTCCGCTACGCCGGCCGGCAGTACCGCGATGGCATGGTCAGGGTTCTCAAGCCGGTCTACATCGCCCCGTCAGAGCAAGCCGCGAAGGACCGGTTCGCCGAGTTCAAGACCGAGTGGGGCCAGCGGTATCCGGCCATCGTGCAACTCTGGGAACCCTTCTAGGTGGAGTTCGTGCCGTTCCCTGGAGTACGACGTGCAGATCCGGCCGGTGATCTGCACGACCAACGCGATCGAGTCGATCAACGCCCGCTACCGCCGGGCGGTCCGCGCCCGGGGTGACTTCCCGAACGCGGCTGCCGTGCTGAAATGCCTGTATCTTGTCACCCGGTGGTCTTTTGATCCGACCGGTCGGGCCGGGCACGCTGGGTGATGAGGTGGAAGCTGGCACGGAACGCCTTCGCAATCACCTTCGCCGGACGGTTTCGAAAGAGCCACTCACTAATGAAAACCGCTGGACCCCGCACACCCTTTATCGGACAGTCTCACCACCGTACAAAAACCCTATATCACTCCACTCTTAAACTTTTGAGTTTGAATGGCGAATGTTTAGGTGTTAGTGCAGATAATCGGTGGCTGATTGTAGCGGCAACTTCCCGGGCGTGGGTGGTGATGAAAAAATGTCCCCCAGGGTAAAAACGAACCTCGGAGGTTGCACTGGTGTAAATTTCCCAAAAGGCGATCCGTGAAGTATCTTCGCTGCCTTCTAAAAGGAGGAGTGGGCAAGATAGAACGGCTGGCTGGTTGTCTTCATACCGTGCTAACATCATCATGTCGTCAACGAGGATTGGCGTGAAATATTCCATGAAGTCCCGATTTACCAAGGCTGCCTCTTCAACTCCGCCGTAGCGACGCAAAACACGTCTGATGCCGTCAGGGGTAACTAACGTTTTAGTGTCGATGAATTGAGCGTCACACGGAGCCGAAGAACTGGAGACGGTGAAAAGGATAGGTGGATTCCCTAACCTCTCGATCGCTCGTTTCGTCACCTCGTACGCGATGATGGCACCCATGCTATGCCCCCATGTCACGTAATTTCCCCCGAGTTCGGACATTAGGCGCATGTAGAGATCTTCTGCTAGCTCCTGCACCAATTTCGGCATTGGTTCATTGATACGCCTGTCGCGATGCGGATATGGGGCGATATGCAAGTCTATATTTCGTGCGGTGAAGAGAGAGCGCCATCGTTCATAGTAAAAGCTACTACCTCCTGCATGGGGAAAGCACAGCAGATTTGCAGCGGACATAACTTCTCCTGTTTTGCGATATGGATCTGGGTGATATAGGTTTTTTGACAGTTGTTAATGGTTGGTTTTAGGCTGCTGCCTTGTGTTGTTGTCTCCATTCAGTGTCGACTTGGTTGGGGGTTCTGGTAGTCGATGGCGGAGTGGAGACGTTTGTGATTGTATCGTAACTCGATCCAGGCTGTCATGTTCCGGATTGCATGGTTGTGGGTCGGGTAGACCTTATGGTTGGTGAGTTCTTTCTTCAGGATCGCATTGAAGAACTTGACTGCGGCATTGTCATAGCAGCTACCGGTCCGCTCCACGGGGTTTTGCTCGGATACCCGGGCCAGCTTTCCGTTCGCGTCACAGGCGAGGTGAAAATTGAGGCTGGTGTCGTGGGGTCAGTCGGAATAGAGAGCGGATTGGTTTTATCAGTTCTAGCGTGAGATGAGCTTACCGTCTATGATCGGGATCAAGTCCCCCATGATCGGTATGAATTCCTCGAAACTTCGCCCCAGGCAGGGTGTCCACTGGTGGACGGCCCGGGGGATGAAGGATTGGTCCATGTCGAAGGACTTGGCGAGTTCGACCGGGGGTGCAGTTGCGTCGATAGCAGAAATGGTGGATGAGGTTGGCTTGTATTCTTGTTCGGCGGTCAGTGCCCGGGGGTCTGCGTCTTCCTGATTCTCTGTGCGGGGTGGAAGTGATTTCAGTGCGGATTGTTCACGAGTCAGTCATTGCGGTCACCGGGGAGCTTGCAGTACGATGGCATGCATGCCCCACCCCCGGGATTGACGAGTGTTGCTGGTCCGGTCATCGCCATGACGGATCCTTGCTCGAAGCGCTCGGGTGGAAACGGCAACAACCCTGTCCGAACAAGGAGTAGTGCGCAGCCCTCGCGCGGCAGCAGCAAGAAGCAACACCAAAGGTGAAGATTCATGGGACTTTTTGGAAAATCCGGGAAGAGTGCTGAGAACCCACTTCCGAAGGAGATCTTGGAGGTGCTCGTCAACAGTGACAATCCACCCCCGGAGGAGATGTGGGAGGCATTTTTCGAGAAGTACGAGCCCTCGGCTGATCTGGTGAAACCCTCAGCTCGCACGGTACGGGCGTGCGAGTGAAGCCGGCTTTCTGGGTGAACTTCTTGATTTCATGAAGCGGTATGGCCTTGGAAACTATGGGGAGGGCATTGTCAAGCTGATAGACCCAGAACACTACTCGGAGTTCCTGTACTCATGGATCGGAGGGCGGGACTTGTCGAGGTTTCCCTTCATGATGACAGGTTTCGGGGACATCTTCTATTTCCGCAATCTGGGCGATGGGATTTACGATGTCTCACTGCTGGATATCCACTATCGCAGGGAAACCGTTCCGGCGTATACGACTAGTGAGTTCTTGGACTATCTGCTGGATCCTGAGGTAGAGGAAGAGGTCTTCAGGAGGGGTCTGTTCGACAGGGCGCGTGAGAAGTGCGGTTCCCTGGGTGCGAGTGAGATTTATTTCTTCGCGCCGGCGCTGGTCCTCGGGGGATCGGAGGACATTCAGTGCGTTGCCAAGGGGGAAGCCGATGTCCATCACGATTTGCTGGTGCAACTCGGAGGCTGACGCCGCTGGGATCGGCCGGGTGATCGGGACCGGGTCGATGTGACGGGGAACTGTTGAAGGAGCCGTGCAGAACTCCCCGCCCCGACAAGGCCGTTGCTGCCCTCGTCGGAGTGCTTCGGACAGGGGGCTGCCTTGGGGCATTCAGGTTCCGGGGCCATGAGCCGGGGACAAGATTCGGGGAACGACTCGCCGTTTCCACCGTGCGGTCCATGCGGAACTGGATCATTCCGTCCCCATCGCGGGTAGGGGCGTGCTACGTTGATGCCTCAGAGAGACGGATGTCCTCGGATCCGAGAGAACAGGCGAGGCCGGCCCATGGTGCTGGTTGCAGAGCATCTGACAGCGCGGTATGCGCGAAGCACCGTCCTGGATGACGTCGATTTCACGGTCGAGGCCGGGCACGTCGCGGGGCTCGTCGGGCCCAATGGTGCGGGAAAGACCACCGTGCTCAAATGCCTGGCAGGGCTCGTGTCCCCCGCGGCCGGGCGTGCTCTCGTCGACGGACGGCGCTGCAGGGATCATGCTGCGCCGATGCGGCACCTGGGTGTGGCCTATGGCCCGGAGGGATGGTATGGCGGCCGGACGGGGTGGCAGAACCTCATGGCGTTCCCCATCGCGGGCGGGGCGCCCCGCCCGCGCGTCGACGAGTGCATCGAGCAAGTCGGGCTCGGAGACGAGCGGGGCAAGCGGGTGAGTTCCTACTCGCCCGGCATGCGCCAGCGGCTCTCCCTAGCCGCCATACTGCTGGGGGACTCGGACAATCTCATTCTCGACGAACCCCTGAACGGCCTGGACCCGGAGGGGCCCGGTGGTTGCGCGGTACTCGTCTCGTCACATCTGCTGGCCGAACTCGAATCCCTGATCGACACCGTTGTGCTGCTGGACAAGGGCAGGGTTCGAGCCTGTGGACCGCTGACCGGGCTGGCCTGGAGAAGCGGCGGCGTCCTGATCCGCGCATCATCGCCGGATGAGGTCCAGGCCCTGGCCGCTGCGCGCGGGTGGAGGACCCGCCCGGGTGAGGAACATGGTTCGATCGTGATCGCCGGCGCCGGTATCGCCGAGGTCAACCGAGCCGTGCTCGATGCCGGACTCGAGTTCTCCCAGATCCGCGCTGTGGGTGCTTCGCTGGAAGACATCTTCTTCCGGGTCACCGCGTCGTCCGACCAGGCGAGCAGTGGCACGGATGATTGCGCGGGGCCGTCATGAGGGCAGCGGACGAGACCGCCGGAGCGGGCGGTGCTGCCGGCCCGAATCCTGTGCGCGTGACCTGCGCAGAGCTGTACAAGCTCGGCCACGACCGCGGCGCCCGGACCCTGACCGGACTGCTGCTTTCTGTGCGTGTGCGTCATGCCGCTGATCTCCGGGGCATTCGGCGGCTACCTGATCGTCCTGCTCGCCGGGCTGATCGGAGCACTGTCCACCGGGCAGGAACACAGCGACGGCCTGTTTGCGCTCACCCTGATCGCCTCGGCTCGCAGGCGCCGACTCCTCGGCGCGAAGATCACGGCGTGTGCGCTGTGCAGTTGCGTGCCCACGGTAGTGGCCGCCGTCGTCCTCCACGTGACGGCCCGGTCGCTGCGCACGACAGAGGGCGCTGTCCGCTCCGGTGGCGACGCCCTCACCGTCATCGCCGCCACCGTCGCCGCACTGTTCCTCCGTGGTGATGGGCTGCGCCCTCGGGGAACTCACGCGCGCGGGCTCGGACGCCGCCATGGATGAGCGGATCCTGGCGCTCAGGGATTGCCTACGGGGCCTGGTTCGACCCGGTTCGAGCCCCGTGGAGTCTCGTGTTGAACCCCGTCGCCGGCCTGACCCATCTGATGGTCGGGGAGTCCGGGGCACGGCCGGTGTCCGTCCTGGCGTGCTTGGCGTGGTCCGTGGCGTTGCTGGTCGCGGCCCAGGGCAGGAGTCGTCATGCCTGATGTGCGTCCCCGGCAGGCATCGCTGGCGATGGCCCGGCGGGGAGGACCAGTTTTCCTGCGGGTTCTCGGCGCTGAGCTGTACAAGATGGCCGTCGGCCCGCGTTTCTGGTTCCTCCTGGCCGTCGTGAGCGCCATCTTGTGCCTGTTTTCCGTCCCCGTCTCGGGAACTACCGGCGTGCAGAGCGCAGTGATCCCAGCCGGGATGGTCGGGGCGCTGCTCACCGGCGAGGACTACTCCCACGGCTCCACCGTCACTACTCTCAGCGCGGTGCCCGGCCGGGCACGGCTCCTGCTCGCCAAGATGACGGCGAGCGCTCTCGCCGTCGGTTCTGTCGCAGGGGGTACCCTGCTCCTCGTGCAGTGGGTCGCCGGTCCCTTCGTCGACGCCGGTCTCGAACCGATGGCGGGCTCCGGGGTGGCCGTGATGATCTTCGGCACGGTCACTGCTCTCGTGCTCACGAACCTCGTCAGGGCTGGACTGGGCGTGTTCATGCGGTCGGCCGTCCGCGCTGTCGTTCTGTGGTCGGTGTTCATCCTCGGGATTCAGCCGGTCGGCTGGCTGCTGCTCCAGTCGTCGATGCTGCTCGACTATCTGCCTCACTCCGTTCTCATCCTGCTCATGGGGTCTGATGCGATGCCCGCATCGGGGGTCCTGTCCCAGCTGTGGGCCCGTTACGTCCTGGCGCTTTCCTGGGCGGCACTGGTCGTCGTATCGGCTCTGCGCAAGGCGCGCACGGTCGCGGTATGAGCTCGGGGGCGGAACGACCGGCATGTCCCGTGCCATGATGTCCATCGCCGAGCGACCGTCAGGACTCCTTCCACGGTGGCCGGATCGGTCAGGCCCGGACACGCCGGTGGCCGGGTTCTCGGCGTCTGACGCCCCGGTCCCTTCCTCGCCCCGGTTCCTTCCTCGCCCCGGTTCCGCCGGGGTCCGTCCCCGGAATGACCCGCGCCTCCACTGGCTGATTGAAAACCAGGTGACAAGCCCCTCCTCTGTCCTGAACCGGGCATCGATCACGAGCAATCGCCCCGTGCAGAAGGTACTTTCCCTCTCGCCCTAGTACGCAATGCTGGGACCCGCTCTCTGCGCGTGACCCAGGTGATGGAAACGAGACATGCGATGCCTCAATGGTTGGAACTCGGCAACCCGGTACCCGTCGTGGTGGCTGCCGCCGCGCTGGTCGCAGTGCTGGCCTGGACGCTCATCCGCCTGCCCCTGCGGCCCGTCACCAGACTCTGGCGGGCGGTCGTCCGCCAAGTCGTAGGGGTGCTGTCCAGCATTCTGCTGAGCATCCTCGTCCTGGCCCTCGGCCTGAACGCGACACAGGGCTGGTACCCCACCTGGGCGAGCCTGGGCGGGGCCGGCAGGGTCGTCGACACCTCGACGGTCGGCAGACAGGAGACCGAGACGTCGGCGTCGCCCTGGGCCACCGGGCAGCCGAGCGCACTGCAGGCGGACCCCCGGCAGAATCCCGCCTTCGGCCAGCAGGACTGGACCGACCCGGACCGGGGCCGGTACCTCAGGGTCACCGTTCCCGGCCCGCGGGCCGATCCCGGTCACCAGGCCCTGGTGTGGCTGCCGGCCAGCTATCTGTCCCATCCCGAGCGGTTCTACCCGGTGGTGCTCGCCTTCGCGGGCGTGCCCGGGTCGATCTCCACCTACCAGGAGGGTGGCATGGCGATCGGGCAGGGCACCGAGACCCTGACCGGCCAGCGGAAGCTCCGCGAGTCCATCGTCGTGGTCCCCGACGTCTTCCCCGACAACCTCGACACCGAGTGCGTGGACGCGGACGACGGCAGTATCAGCACCGAGAGCTGGGTGGCCACGGGCGTCGTGCCGTGGATCACCACCAACCTGCGCGCGGTCGGCGACCGGCAGGCCTGGGCCACGCTGGGGTTGAGCGCCGGCGGCTGGTGCTCGACGATGCTCACCATGCGCCATCCCGAGCTGTTCGGCCACGGCGTCTCGATGGCGGGCTACTTCAAACCGGTCTTCGACGGCAAGGCCTACCGGCCCGAGAACGATCCCGAGTACGACCTGGCGCACATCGCCGAGCAGACGCCCCCGGACGTGCGGCTGTGGTTCTGGGCGGCCGAGGACGACGAGATGCCCTGCAGCGGGCTGGCCGACTTCAAGCAGCACGTCATCGCTCCGACCTCGCTGACCACCACCCTGCTGGAGAGCGGAGGGCACACCCCCGCGGTGTGGGAGTCCGGACTGCCGGCCGGACTGGCCTGGCTGGGCGGGTCCTCGTAGTTCTCCTGGGTGGAGGCGCGAAGGCCCTCAGGCGGCAGCGGGCCGCGAACGCACTCGCCTGGATCTACGCGATCGGCACGGTCTGCGCCCTGCTGCTGTGGCTCGGCTACCGGCTCACGCGTCGTGACACGGTGCCCCAGTGGCTGGACTTCGTGTTCCTGCTGCTGAACCTGCCGGTGGGGGCCTCGCTGGTCTCGGTGGCGTTCATGGCGGTCGTCACCCACGGCCTGGTGCACCGCAAGCGGCTGGCTCTGGTGCTGGTGCTCCAGCTGCTGGGAGTCCTGCAGGCGATCGGGCTGCTCCTGTGGCTGACCGTGTTCCGGGACCTCTGGAGGCCTTTCGACGAATCCACCCCACCCCTCCTCTTGTCCTCTTGGCGCAGTCCATCATCCTGGTGGTCAGCTCGGTAACCGTCTGCGCCCTGGTGATCTGGCTGTGGCCGGCGGTCCCGGCCCGGGCTATCGGGATCCGCCCGGCCGATCGCGCCCGTCAGCGCCGCCTCTTCCCGCGGACCTGTGACCAGGCCGTGGAATTCCCGGTCACTGCCCATTCGGAAAGTCGGGCAGCCGGTATAGTGCCTGCCGGTGACGGCCCTGGCGTCCTGGCCGGACGATCGTCCCGCGACGCCGTGCGGGCCCCTCCCGCCGGCCGATTCTGCAGGTGCCGTCGCTGCCCCCAGGATCGATCCTGCCCGTCACCCAGGAGGGCCAAATGTCCGACAGGAAGTACGTCCTCGGCATCGACTTCGGCACCCTGTCCGGTCGCGCCGTCGTCGTGGACGCCGCGGACGGCGAGCAGCTCGGCACGCATGTCACCGAGTACCCCCATGGCGTCATGGACCACACGCTGACTGCCGGCGACGGCCGGGTACTGCCGCCGGAGTTCGCCTTGCAGAACCCCGGCGACTACATCAAGGTGCTGCGCGAGTCCGTTCCCGCCGCCATCGCGGACGCGGGGGTCGATCCCGGCGACATCGTCGGGATCGGTGTTGACGCCACCTCGGCGACGGTGCTCCTCACCGACGCCGGCGGTACGCCGCTGTGCGAGAAGCCCGGGTTCGAGGACGACATTCACGCCTACCCGAAACTGTGGAAGCACCACGGCGCTCAGAACCAGGCCACCCGCCTGGTGAAGATCGCAGAGGCCCGCCGCGAACCCTGGCTCGCCCGATACGGCGGTGTGCTCTCCTCGGAGCTGTTGCTGCCGAAGGTGCTGGAGGTCGTCGAAATGGCCCCTATGGTCTACGAGGCCGCCGAGGTCATCGTCGACCTGGTCGACTGGCTCACCTGGCGCTTGACGGGCAGTCTCGCAGCCGCCGCCGGCGACTCCGGCTACAAGCGCATGCTGCAGGACGGCGCGTACCCCTCACGGGAGTACCTCGAGGCCGTCAAACCCGGTTTCGGAGACGTCTACGAGAAGAAGATGAGCTACCCGATCGTCCCGCTGGGCAGCCGGGTCGGCGGCCTGACCGGGGAGTTCGCTGAACTCATGGGACTACCCGCCGGCATCGCCGTGGCGGCGGGGAACATCGACGCCCATGTGGTCGTCGCCGGTGCCAATGCCGTCCGTCCAGGGCAGCTCACGGCGATCCTGGGCACATCCTCCTGCTACATCATCAACGACCGGCAGTACCACGACTGTCCGGGCGTCTTCGGGATCGTCGACGGTGGAGCCGTGGACGGCTACTGGGGTTTCGAGGGCGGCCAGACCGCTGTCGGCGACATCTTCGCGTGGTTCATCGACACCTGCGTACCGGCGGCCTACGAGAACGAAGCGGCCGAGCGGGGGATCACGGTGCACGAGCTCCTCGTCGAGAAATCGAGGGGCCAGGAGGTCGGCGAGCACGGCCTGGTGGTACTCGACTGGCACAACGGCAACCGGTCGATCCTCGCCGACGCCAGGCTCTCCGGCCTCGTCCTCGGCCAGACGCTGGCGACCCGCCCCGAGGACGTCTATCGTGCGCTGCTGGAGGCGACCGCCTTCGGCTGCCGCGTCATCGTCGACAACTTCGAGGAGCACGGAATCGGGGTCGACGAGATCGTCGCCGCAGGCGGCCTGCTGAAGAACGCCTACTACATGCAGCTGCTGGCCGACGTCACCCGCCGCCCCATCTCCGTCTCGCTGGTCGAGCAGACCGGCGCTCTCGGGTCGGCTGTCTTCGCCGCCGTGGCGGCCGGCGTGTACCCGGACGTGTTCGCCGCGGCCGACGCCATGACCTCGGTCGAGCGGAACGCCTACGTGCCGAACGAGGAGACAGCCGAGCAGTACGACGTCCTGTACGGCATCTACAGGCAACTGCACGACCTCTTCGGCAACTACAGCGGCGTCTCCCCGATGCACCAGCTCAAGGACATCCGGGCGCGCATCTTCCGCGACCGCGCCGAGGCCGCGGGACAGCCCCGAGCATGACCCACCCCGATGGGGATCACGCAACTGAGATATCGCACAACCGAACTGAAGGAAAAACACTCACATGGCAATAATCGCTGCGCTGGGCTCGGGCATCATGGCCACGGCCCTGTCCTTCCCGACCTCCGAGAACGGCAACGACGTCCGGCTCGTCGGGACCTTCCTCGACCGGGAGATCATCGACTCGATCCAACGGACAGGAGTGCACCCCGACCTCGGGCTCAAGGTCAACGACGGCGTCCGCGCCTACCAGCTGGAGGACGCGGCCGAGGCCATCGCCGACGCCGACGTCGTCATGTGCGGCGTGAACTCCTTCGGCGTCGAGTGGGCCGGCGAGCAGCTGGCCGGGTTGATGAGACCCGGCCAGAGGCTCCTGTGCGTCACCAAGGGCATGCGCGCCGACGAGGACGGCACGATGCACATCCTGCCGGACATCATCCGTTCCTACTTCAACCCGCAGTTGGCCGAACAGGTTTCTTGGAACGCCGTCGTCGGCCCCTCCATCGCCGGCGAGGTGGCCGTCCACCACGACACCTGCGTGGTCTTCTGCGGCCAGGACGGGCAGGACTTGGAGTACATCGCGGAACTCTTCCGCACCGACTACTACCACGTGTGGACGTCCACCGACTTCGTCGGGCACGAGACCGGCGCGGCCACGAAGAACGTGTACGCCTTCGCCGCCGGTTTCGCGCAGGGGCTGCTGCGCAGGGCGGGCAAGCAGGACGACCGCTACGTCATGTACAACTACGGCGCAGCGGTCTTCGCCCAGGGGCAGAAGGAGCTGCGCTCCTTCATCGAGCTCATGGGCGGCAACCCGGAGACCGGGGACGGCCTGGGCGGGGTGGGCGACATGTTCGTCACCTCGATGGGCGGGCGCAATGTCAGGGCCGGCGGCTTCGTCGGCGAGGGCATCCCCTTCTCGCAGGTGCAGGAGGAGCGCATGAAGGGCGTGACCCTCGAGGGCGTCGCGGCTATCAGGGTCATCGGCAAGGCGCTCGAACCGCTGACCGAGCGGGGCGTCATCGGCGCGGACGAGTACCCGCTGTGCCGCTTCCTCTACTCGGTGGTCGCCCAGGACGCGCCGCTGGAGATGCCCTGGGGCAAGTTCTTCCGCGGCTTGGAGTAAAGGGGTCCGGCGGCACAGCAGGGACGGAGGCGTCCACGGACCTGCTCGCCGCGTCCTGACGGCAGCGGCCCGTGTTCGGTTCCGTGGCGTCAAGTCCTACGGAGGCGCCCGCTTCGCTCGACGAGCTCCACGAGCCGGCGCGGGGCGCTGGGGCGTTGCCGCTGCGCGTGCGCGGCTACCAGGTGACCGCACCCTACGATGCTGGCCGGGCTGATACGGCGCGGCCTGCGTGTCGGGCCGCGCTCACAGGGGCCTGGTCGGGGACCTGTCCTGCATGGATTCACCGGGCCGGTACCGGCCGACTCGGCGTTTCACGGTCGATCAGGAGCACTGGAACCGGCCCCTGGCCCCGGTGGCGGGGACTCCGTCCTCGACGACGGGCTTGGGACAATCAGACGGTGCCGGGGGTCGGTGCTACTCAGCGTGACGCCCAGGGCGGGGCGGCGGGCCCTCCGTCGACCTCCGGAGCCGGCGCATGGGGAAGCGGACGCCGGGGCGGATCGCCCGTGCCCAGCATCCGCCCCCACGCTGAAGTACCTAGGGGACAGTGCTATCTTCCCCTAAGGGGTATGTCTTCATATCTTCAACCATGTAGTTGCTCGCAGCACGAAGGAGTGTTCGCAATGTCCGTCAATCAGGGTCCCCAGGGTGGGGGAGTCCCTTCGTACAACGGCGACCAGCCGGCCCAGGACGGCGGGGCTCCCGCCTATGCCAACGCCTTCCCGCCGCAGAGCGGTGGAGTGCCTCCCTACGGTGGCGGGTATCCTCCCCAGCAAGCCTACGGTGGCGGGTATCCTCCCCAGCAAGGAGGATTCCCCCCTCAGCCTTCTCAGAAGAAGCCGGTCTACAAGCGGGTGTGGTTCTGGATCGTCATGGCCGTCGTTTTCCTCGGGCTCATCAATGCGCTGGACGGTGGTGGTTCCGGCGGCAGCACTTCCAGTGGCTCGAGCACCGCGGTAAAGGCAACGGCTTCGGGGGTGGAGAACGAAACCACGGAAACTCAAAGCGCTGTCGCCCCCTCTTCTACTTCTACTCTGCAGAATTCCAAGTATGGCGAGCATCCTGATGCTGAGAATACTTTCATCCAGACGATTGTTGCTGCCGAAAATGACTACAGGAATGCAGATACCGATTTGAAGCGGTCCAATGTTATCCGGTCGCGGAATCGCCAACTCTCTAGCGACCTCGGTGGAGCCTCCTTCGAAGGATGGACGGGGACCATCAAGGATGTTGGAGCCAATGGAGAGGGGAAGGCGTATGTTTCCATTGAGATTGCTGATGGGATTATTATTAAGACTTGGAATAACGCCATTTCTGATGCTATTGATGGAACTCTTATTCCAGAGGGGTCGGATGTCTATAATGCATTGTTGAACGCATCTCGTGAAACGAAGATTACCTTTGATGGCTCTTTTGTCTCGAGTGATGACACGATCTTCGAAATGGGTAATCTCACGGAGGTTGGTTCTAGCACCAG
The DNA here is from genome assembly GCF_963539965.1 of uncultured Propionibacterium sp. NCBI lineage: Bacteria > Bacillati > Actinomycetota > Actinomycetes > Propionibacteriales > Propionibacteriaceae > Propionibacterium > uncultured Propionibacterium sp. Next base: position 14,150 of record NZ_CAUTOU010000026.1, on the reverse strand, counting down.
TCCTGATTTCATTGCTCGCATAACCTGGGTTGTGGTCGGATGATTGAGGTATGCCTAGTGAGATGAGTTTTTCTTCTTCCTGAAGAGAGAAACTATGTAGAGGGGCCCGCCGTCTGGGGCGGGCCCCTGTCGTACTCGGCTCAGGAGCCGAGCGCCTCGCTGATCCTCGGTGTCAGGTTCTGCAGGGCGTACTCGATCGAGCCGACCGTGCCCAGCGAGAAAGCACTGGACAGATCGCCGTCGACGACCACCTCATGACCGGCCGCGACGGCCGGGATGGTCTGCCAGGCGGCGTCACCGGTGAGCTGGCTCGTGTCCACGTAGATCGGGAAGGCGACGATCAGGTCGGCGTCCAGATTGTCGAGCTGCTCGGTCGACAGGCTCACCGAGAAACCGGTGCCCGACGCGGGAAGGGCGGCGATCTTCGGATTCTGGGTGAAACCGAGCCCCTTGAGCAGTTCGAGGCGGGTGTCGCCGTCGATGTAGGCACCCCAACCGGTGCTGGTCAGCGCGGCGACCGAGACGGTCCTGCCCTGCCAGTCGGCATTGGCCGCGTTCGAGACGGCCGTGTCGAGTTCGGACTGGAGCCGCTGACCCTTCTCGGGCACCCCCAGGGCGGCGGCGATGGTCGACAGCTGCTCGGCGGTGCTCGTCAGGTAGTTGAGCGAATCGGCATCGGGAATGCCGACCGTCGTGGCGATCTGCGCCAAGCGGTCGTGGCGGTCCTGGTCACCGGAGCTCTTCACGTCGAGGATCAGGTCCGGTTCCAGCGCGGCGATCTGCTCGTACGACAGATCCGTGGTGCCCAGGATGGTGGGGCTGGTCGTGTACTGGTCGGCGGCCCAGGGGCCGACGCCGTCACCGCCGAAGGCCAACCAGTCGGACGCCCCGACGGGCTGGTAGCCGAGCGCCAGCGCGGTCTCGGCGTCGCCCCAGCCGAGGGCGACGATGCGCTGCGGCGCGGACTCGATGGTCACATCGCCGAAATAGGTCCGGACGGTCGCGGGGAAGGAACCCGTCGCGGACGGGCTCGAGGCCGACGACGAGTCGGCGGTGGACGACGTACCGCTGCTGCAGGCGGTGAGGACGCCCACCAGCAGGGCTATCGCCGCGGCGAGGGCGCGGAAGTGCTTCATGTGGAGTTCCTGTGATCAGTAGGGATCGGCGCCCGGGCGGGCGCCGGCCCGGCACGGGAATGTGCTCCTCGGGTCCGGGTCCTGGACGAGCCGGATCACCGATCGGGCCCTACTATCATCTCTCAGGATGGAAGCTGAGGCTAACCTTTTAGGCTCGTATCTTCCCGGGAAACCGTGCACAGCGTCTCGCCGGATGGGTGATCGGATGGAAACAGCGCTCCGCCGCGACCCGCTTGCGGGCGTGCCCCGGACGAGTGCCGCCGGGCGCAGGGCGGCAGGTCTGGCGGCCGGCATCGCCGCCCTCGCCGCGATGGTCCTGGCCAGCTTCCTGATCGGCTCGCGGCTGCTCACCCCCGGCGAGATCGGTTCGGGCCTGTGGGCCTACCTGGGTGCGGGCGACGGCTCGGGCCTGGCCGCCGAGCTCGTGAACATAGCGGGCCTGCGGCTCGTGCGCACCCTGCTCGGCCTGCTCGTCGGGGCCGCCCTGGGCGTCGGCGGCGCACTCGTCCAGGCCATCACCCGCAATCCCGTCGCCGAGCCGGGGGTGCTCGGCATCAACTCGGGGGCCTCCTTCGCCGTGGCGCTGGCCGTCTCCCTCGGTGGGGCCGGATCGGCCCGCGGCCACATGGTCGTCGCAGTCATCGGCGCGCTGGCCGCCACCGGCGTCGTCCTGCTCGTCGGCTACAGCACCGGATCCACCTCGGACCCGGCACGGCTGACACTGGTCGGCGTGGCCCTCGGGGCGATCCTGTCCGGTGTCGTCAAGGCCCTCGAGCTGCTCGACCCGGCGGGCTTCACCGCGCTGCTCGCCTGGGAGTCCGGCTCCTTCGAGCAGCGGGGCGCCGACGTCGTCGCGGCCGGGGCCCCACTGGTCCTCGTCGGGCTCGTCGCGGCCTGCGCGCTGTCCGGCCGGCTCAACGTGCTGGCCCTGGGCGAGGACCTCGCCGCGGCGCTCGGCGCCAATCTCGTCCTCGTCCGCGCGGCGGCGGTCTGCGCCATCGCGGCGCTCGTCGGCGGTGCGACGGCCCTTGCCGGGCCCGTCATGTTCGTCGGCCTCATGGTGCCGCACGTCGTGCGCTGGTTCACCGGTCCCGACTACCGCTGGATCGTGGCCTACGGCATCGTCTACGGCCCGGTGCTCATGCTGGCGGCCGACGTCATCGCCCGGGTGGCGGTCTGGCCCGGCGAGATGCCCGTCGGTGCGACCACCTCGTTCATCGGCGCGCCCGTGCTCATCTGGCTGGTGCGCCGTTCGAGGGGGTCGGCGCTGTGAGCGCCGCGATCGGCCGCGCCCTCGAGCGCCGGGGCGGCGCCCGGGCCACCGCCGTCCTCGCCGGCCTCCTCGCGGCGGTCGTCCTGCTGGGCCTGGTGGCGTTGTCGCTGGGCGACTACCCGCTGAGCCTGCCGCAGGTGGTGCGGGCCCTGCTCTCCGGCGACGGCTTCGCGGGGACGATCGTGCGCAGCTGGCGGGCCCCGCGCGTCGTGGCCGCCGTCTGCTTCGGTGCGGCACTGGCCCTGTCCGGGGCGATCTTCCAGTCGTTGACCGACAACCCGCTCGGCTCCCCGGACGTCATAGGCCTCACCACCGGCTCCTACACGGGCGTCATCGTGGCGGTGGCGGTGCTCGGCGGGGGGATGGGGGCCACGACCGGGGGCGCGCTGATCGGCGGCATCGCGACGGCCGTCATCGTCTACCTGTTCGCCTATCGGCGGGGGATCCAGGGCTTCCGGCTCATCATCGTCGGCGTCGGCGTCACCGCCATGCTGACGGCGCTCAACAGCTGGATCCTGCTGCGCACCAGGACCGAGCTGGCCATGACGATCTCGATGTGGGGCGTCGGATCGCTCAACCTCATGAAATGGCCCGACCTGCTGCCGGCCCTCGCCGTCCTGACCGCAGGGGCGTGCGGGCTCGGCGCGCTCGCCGGTCACCTGCGCCAGCTCGAGCTCGGCGACGACGCGGCGGCCGCCCATGGCGTGCGGCTGGAGGCGACCCGGCTGGCGCTCATCGTCGTCGGCATGGTTCTCATCGCCGCCGTCACCGCCGTGTGCGGGCCGATCAGCTTCGTGGCGCTGGCCTGCCCGCAGATCGCCAGGATGATGCGCGCCGGGGCCGGACTGCCGCTGCTCGACACCGCACTCGTCGGCTCCCTGGTGCTCCTCGCGGCCGATCTCGCCGCCCAGTACGCGCTGCCCGTGGTGGTCCCGGCCGGGGTCGTCACCATCGTCTTCGGAGGGGGATATCTGCTGTGGATGCTCATGGCCAGGAACAGGTAGCCGAGACGCGCGCAGCCGGTGACGGCCCGCGCCTGCGCGCCGAGAACCTGACCCTCGCCTACGACAGGCACGAGGTGTGCCGCGAGCTGTGCCTGGACATCCCCGACGGCTCGTTCACCGTCATCGTCGGACCCAACGGCTGCGGCAAGTCGACGCTGCTGCGCTGCCTGGCGCGCCTGCTCGCGCCGAAGGACGGGGCGGTACTGCTGGACGGGCGCTCCCTGGGCCAGATGTCGCCGAAGGCGGCCGCCCGCGTCATCGGCCTGCTGCCCCAGGGCGCCGCCGCGCCCGACGACATCACCGTCATCGACCTGATCGGGCGCGGGCGCTTCCCCCACCGCCGGCTGCTGCGCGACACCCGCTCCGCCGACCGCGCCGCCGTCGAGGCGGCAATGCGGGCCACGAGCACCACCGACCTCGCCGACCGCGCCGTCGGCGAGCTGTCCGGCGGCCAGCGACAGCGGGTCTGGGTGGCCATGGCCCTCGCCCAGGAGACGCCGCTGCTGCTCCTGGACGAGCCCACCACCTACCTCGACATCGCCCACCAGATCGATCTGCTCGAACTGTTCGCCGAACTCAACCGGCAGGGCCGGACGATGGTGGCGGTGCTCCACGACCTCAACCAGGCGGCCCGCTACGCCACCCACCTGGTGGCGATGAAGGACGGGGCCGTCGTCGCCCAGGGGGCCCCGGCGCGGGTCGTCACGCCGCGGATCGTCAAGGACGTCTTCGGCCTGGAGGTGCTCGTCATCGACGACCCGGTCACCGGCACGCCGATGATCGTGCCCTGCGCGCGGGGCTGATCCCGGCCCCGCGCGCAGGGCCCCGGAACGGTTGGCTCAGAGGAGGTCGAGCACCTCGCGCTCGATGACGGCGCCGACCGCGCCGGCGGTGTTCGCCCCGGCGATCGGGTAGCGGCCGTCCAGCAGGCTCGGGTGCGCGTTCGACATCGCATAGGGGTGCCCGACCATGTCGAGCATGTCCACGTCGTTCGGCATGTCGCCGAAGGCCATCGCCTCGGCCGGGTCGACGCCCATCCGCGCCAGGACATCGGCGAGCATCGCGGCCTTGCTGACACCCGGCGCGCTGCACTCGATGAGACCCTGCTCGCGCGTCATCGAGAAGGTCACGTTGATGCGGTCGCCGGCGATGCCCCGCGCGGTCGCGACCAGGTCCTCGGTGGGCGTGCCGGGTGAAACGGCGAGCACCTTCACCGCGACGTCGACCGCGAGCAACTCGTCCAGCGGGGCGATGCTCGTCGGCCTGACGGGGCCCTCCTCCAGCAGTCCCTCGTAGCGCGGGTCGGTGCCCCATTCGGCGTGCGCGTACTCGACGGCGAAGCAGACGTCCGGCACGCGCGCGGCGAGCTCCCCGGCGAAGTCGAGCGCGTCGGCGGTGTCGAGGCCGTGGTAATCGAGCAGTTCGTGACGGGCCAGGTCGTAGAGGACGGCGCCGTTGGTCGAGATGACCGTCGGCCCGATGTCGGCCAGCGGATCGAGGACGTCGATCCAGCGGGGCGGCCGGCCGGTGGCGAAGACGATGCCGAGGCCCGCCCGGGCGGCTCGGCGGAGGGCCGCCACGCTGCGCGGATGCGGCTCCATCGCGCTCCTGAGGAAGGTGCCGTCCAGATCGGTGGCGACCGCCCGGATGAGCCGGCAGCCGGCGGCCCGCGGAGGAGGCCCGGCCATGACTAAAGCCTCGTCTGCTGCTGCGTCGGCTCGTCGCTGGCGCTTTCCGTGCCGGAACCGGAGACGTTCATCGACGGCGTCCTGATCGGCGAGTCGTGCCCGCCGGGGGTCTGGGAACCGTCGCTCCGGCTGTCGGACGGGCTCGCGCTGGCCGAGCCGGACTCGGAGGACTCCGACTCGCTGGGCGAGCCGGAGCCGGACGAGTCGGACTCGCTGGGCGAACCGGAGCCCGAGTCGCTGGAGTCGCTCGAGGAGCTCGAGCTGGCCGAGCCGGTGGTCGGCGCGTTCGGGGACTCCGGCGGTTGGTTCTGGAACAGCAGTACTGCGACGAGCAGCGCCGTCGTCGCCACGAGGATCATGAGCAGCCAACTGGCCAGCACGGGGACCCAGCCGGCGCGGTCCCGACGACCGGGCCAGGGCAGCGGCCACAGGCGCCAGGCGCCGGGACGCGTATTGGAGGACCAGGGGATCGAGAAATCTGGGCCGCGGCTGGCGCCGAGTTGCGGGCTGGCCGACAGGTCGACGCTGCGCAGCAGGCGATCGGCCTCGGCCAGGGCGTGCGCCGAGCCGTCCCAGACGAGCGCGACCCAGGGCGCGAGGGGCGCGTGGCCGGGGCCGACCGGGTCGTCGTCCTCGCTGCGGAACAGGTGCCCCAGACGGCCCCCGTCCTGGCCCTGGCCGCCGCGGGCGACGACGGTCTGGGAGCTCATCTTGTTGACCTCGCCGGCCAGACGATCGCGGGCGGCGGCGTCGCCGGCGGCCCCCTCGGCCAGGATGACGAGCATCACCTGGTGCTCGGCGTCGGCGTGCGCCAGATAGGCGACGCCCGCCTCGGTAGCGGTCAGCCGCGCATCGATCCAGAAATCGCCGATCTTCGGCGGATCGGTGGGCAACAGGGGGAAGGCCTCGACGCCCATGGGCGCCGAGATGGGCTGCGCGCCGGCGGGCTGGCCCTGCGCTGGCTGATCCTCGGACATCGCGCACCATCTCACCACAAATCGGCCGCCCAGCGAAGCGGAGGAGCCGGTGGCGGGTGGCATCGTCCCGGCGGCTCCGGCCCCGCCCCCCATCGGGGCGCGGTGCGGGTCGCATGCGCCCCGAGTGCGCCGGGGGAGGGTCGGGGCCGGGGTAAGGTGGCCCTCGACGCCCTGGGGTGCGTCGCACCCTATTCCCGAACCGCTGCAGGAGACAACGCGTGAGTGAACAGACCCAGGCCCCGTCGAGCGCCGAGGAGACGGCGATCCTTCTGGGCAAGGCCATCAGCCAGGTCCAGCAGGTGATCGTCGGCCAGGAGCACATGGTCGAGCAGCTCATGGTCGGCCTGCTCTCCCAGGGCCACATCCTTCTCGAAGGCGTCCCCGGTACGGCCAAGACGCTGGCCGTGCGCACTTTCGCCACCGTCGTCGGCGGCACCTTCTCCCGCGTGCAGTTCACACCCGACCTGGTCCCCTCGGACATCGTCGGCACCCGCGTCTACCAGGCCAGCAGGGAGACCTTCGACGTCGAGCTCGGTCCGGTCTTCACCAACTTCGTCCTCGCCGACGAGATCAACCGCGCGCCCGCCAAGGTGCAGGCCGCCATGCTTGAGCTCATGGCCGAGAGGCAGGTCTCGATCGCCGGCACGACTTACCCGATGAGGGACCCCTTCATCGTCATCGCCACGGAGAACCCGGTCGAGTCCGAGGGCGTCTACCCGCTGCCCGAGGCCCAGCGCGACCGGTTCCTGCTCAAGGTCGACGTGCCCTACCCGAAGGGCAACGAGGAGCTTGAGATCCTGCGCCGCATGTCGGTCAGGGCCCCCGAGGCCATGCGGATCCTCAACCCGGAGCTCACCAGGTCGTTGCAGAACCAGGCGTCGGGCGTCTTCGTCCACAATCTCGTGGCCGAGTACATCGTCCGCCTGGTCCTGGCGACCCGCAACCCGGCCGATTTCAACATGCCCGATCTGGCGCGCGTCATCTCCATCGGCTGCTCCTCGCGAGCCACACTGGGCCTGGTTGCGGCCGCCCGCGCCGTCGCCCTCATCCACGGCCGCGACTACGTGCTGCCCACCGACGTCCAGGCGATCGCCCCCGACGTCATGGCCCACCGCGTCGTGCTGAGCTTCGACGCCATCGCCGACAACGTCAGCGCCGCCCAGGTGATCGAGCGGATCCTAGCGATGGTGCCCGCGCCCACCCCGGTCTGGAACAGCGGGCAGGCCGGTGCCCCGAAGGGTCGCTGAGCAGTGACCGCCACCGCGCCGCGATTCCTTCCCCCGCAGTCGAGCGCCCCGGCGCCCTCGAGCGAAGCGTCCGCCGTGCTGTCGGTGCTCAGGGAGCCCCGCGGTCCCACCGTGTCCCTGCGCCACCTGGCCCCCGAGGCGGCCCTGCGCCACCTCGAGCTGACGATCGTGCGCCGGCTCGACGGCTACCTGCAGGGCGACCACCTGGGTCTGATGCCGGGCCCGGGCTCGGATCTGAACGACGCCCGCCTGTACGTGCCCGGCCAGGATGACGTGCGCCGGATGGACTGGGCGGTCACCGCACGCACCACCGTGCCGCACGTGCGCGACACCATCGCCGACCGCGAGCTCGAGGTCTGGACCCTGCTCGACGCCACCCCGTCGATGAACTGGGGCACCGGCGCCGTCACCAAGCGCGACCTGGGCATCGCCGCAGTGGCCACCTTCGGCTTCGTCACGCAGAAGATGGGCGACCGCTTCGGCGGCATGCTGCTGCACAGCAGCGGCGTGACCCGCATGCGGGCCCGCTCGGGGCGCAACGCCCTGTACGGCCTGCTCAAGAGGATGCTCGAGGATCCGATCGAGACCGACCGATCGGGCGGCGAGTACGACCTGGCGACCGGCGTCGAGGCCATGGTGCGCGCTCAGCAGCGTCGCGGCCTGCGCGTGGTCGTCTCCGACTTCCTCACTGCCGGCGATCCCGAGGTCGATGCCAACCGCCCGCCGGCCTGGGAACGCCCGCTGCGCCGTCTCGGCGTGCGCAACCAGGTGGTCTGCGTCGAGGTCGTCGATGCCGCCGAAGTGGACTTCCCCGATGTCGGCGAGGTGCTCGTACGCGACCCCGAGTCCGACTTCTCGCGCTTCATCAACACGGGCGACGCCAAGGCCCGCCGCGCGGTCAACGCCGCGTCGAGGGCCCAGCGCGAGCGCACCGCGGCCGCGATCCGCCGTGCCGGTGCCGGCCACGTCGTGCTGCGCACCGATCGGGACTGGGTGGCCGACATCGCCCGCTTCGTCCTGACCTATCGCCGGACGGCCGCGGTGGCCTCGCAGCCGCAGAGGGGAGCGGGCGCATCATGAACGCGACGCACGTGCTGTGGTGGGACTTCTCCCGGCCGGGCCGGCTGTGGGCGCTGCTGATCATCCCGGCGCTCGTCATCGCCTACATCGTCATCCTGCGGTTCGCGAAGAACCGCGGCATCCGCTACACCAATACCGGCATCGTCGGCGTCGTCGTGCCGCGGCAGCGCCAGTGGCACCGGCACGTGTGCGTGGCCCTGACGCTCTGCTCACTGGCGACCATTACCGGCGCCTGGGCGGTTCCGGTCGGGGAGACGAGGGTGCCCCGCGAGCGTGCGACGATCGTCATGGTGCTCGACGTCTCGCAGTCGATGATGGCCACCGACGTCCAACCGAGCCGCTTCGAGGCCGAGAAGAGTTCCGCGGTGAGTTTCATCTCGAGCCTGCCGGCCGCCTACAACGTCTCCCTCGTGACCCTGTCGGGCCATCCGAACACGCTCGTGCCGCCCACCGTCGACAGGGGGGTGCTCACCCAGGCGATCAACTCATTGACGCTTCAGGACGGCACCGCCATCGCCGACTCGATCACCGACGGCCTGGCCGCGCTGAGGCAGGCCCCCACGGGCGATGACGGCACCCAGGCCCCCGGCCTGATGGTGCTGCTGTCGGACGGCTCGGAGACCTCCGGCGGCGACCCGGTGGCCGCCGCCCGGCAGGCCGCCGAGGCCTCCGTGCCGATCTACACGATCGCCTTCGGCACCCAGAACGGCTATGTCGACCTGGACGGCGAGCGCTACAACGTGGCGCCCGACACGAACCTGCTGGCGCAGGTCGCCTCCGCCAGTGGCGGCGAGGCGCTGGACGCCTCCAGCGCCTCCGAACTCAACGACGTCTACAAGGACCTCAGCTCCGACATGGGCTACGAGACGCAGAAGACCGAGGTGACCGCCCAATGGGTGCTCATCTCGCTCATGTTCGCCGTCGTCGCGGCCTTCGGTGCCGTGGGCATGGCTTCGAGGTGGTCGTGATGATCCCGATGCTCAGCTTCATGAGCCCCCAGCGCCTGTGGTGGCTCATCGTGCCGGCAGTCGTCGTGGCGCTCTACGTGCTGCTGATGCGCCGTCGCTCCAACGAGTCCTCCAACGGGCTCCTCCAGTCGATCCTGCCGCGCGACACGAGGCTCAGGCGTCACGTCTCCGTCGGCGCCGCGATCATGTCGCTGGTGATGCTCGTCATCGCCTACGCGCAGCCGCAGGCCATGACGAAGGTGCCGCGCGACCGCGCGACGGTCGTCGTGGTGATCGACGTCTCGCGCTCGATGATGGCCACCGATGTCACCCCGACGAGGCTCGACGCGGCCAAGGAGGGCGCCAAGGAGTTCGTCGGTTCCCTGCCCGAGAGCTTCAACGTGGCGCTGGTGTCCTTCGCCGCGACGGCCGACATCAAGATGCCTCCCACGACCGACCGCTCGGCCCTCGAGAATGCCATCGACGCCCTCGAGCTGGCCCCCTCCACGGCGATCGGCGAGGGCGTCTACACGGCTCTGGACGCGCTCAAACTGGCCCCCGAGGACCCGGATCATCCCGGTGAGACCGCACCCGGCGCGATCGTCCTGCTCTCGGACGGTGCCACCAACATGGGCCGCTCCTCCTCCGAGGCGGCCACCGAGTCGAAGAACCAGGGCGTGCCGATCTACACGATCGCCTACGGCACCTCGAGCGGCTACGTCTACGAGAACGGTCAGCGCCAGTCGGTGGCCGTCGACCACGCGGAGCTGTCGCAGGTGGCCAAGGACTCCGGCGGCAAGAAGTACTCGGCCGATTCGCTGAGCAGCCTGCAGGCCGTCTACGAGACGATCTCCCACCAGATCGGCTACGTCGACGAGTACCACGAGATCACCGCGCGGTTCGCGGGCTTCGCCCTGATATTCGCCGTGCTCGCATCGACGGGTGTCATATCGTTGGCCGCGAGGTGGCCGTGATGTCCGAGAAGAGCCCCGCGCGGGTGGTCGAGCAGGTGGACGGAGCGACGCGCGAGCGCGTGCAGAGGGTCTGGGAGCAGCTGGGGGCCGCCTGCGCGGCCGCCGGACGCGACCGCGCCGAGGTGCGCCTCATGCCGGTCAGCAAGCTGCACGCCGTTGCCCGGATACGGGCGGTCCACGCCGCACTGGCCGAGGTCAGCGGGGACGCCGGGGCCCGCTCCTTCGGCGAGAACCGTGTGCAGGAGATCGTCGCCAAGGCCGGGCAGCTCGCCCCCGGCGAGGGCATCGACTTCGCGCTCATCGGCCATCTGCAGACCAACAAGGTCAATTCCGTGTTGCCGCGCATCGGCGAGTTCCAGGCGCTCGACTCCCTCAAACTGGCCGCCAGGCTCAACCGCAGGCTCACCGAGCTGGGTCGCACCCTGGACGTGCTCGTCGAGGTCAACACCTCGGGCGAGGAGGCCAAGCACGGCGTCGGACTCGGACAGGCCTTCGCTTTCTGCGAGGCCCTGGCCGACTACGAGGCCCTTGACGTGAAGGGCCTCATGACGGTGGCCGTGAACAGCCCCGACGAGTCCCGTGTCGCGGCCTGCTTCGACGCGCTCGTCGAGCTGCGCGACCGGCTGCGCGGCCAGGCCGTGCTCGGCTCCACCTGGTGCGAGCTCTCGATGGGCATGAGCGGCGATTTCCCGCTGGCCATCGCCCACGGCGCCACGACGGTGCGCATCGGCACCGCCCTGTTCGGGCCCCGCGAGCGCTGATCCGGCCGCTCACCGGGCCGCGAGGTTCTCGATCTCCAGCTTCTCGACGTCATCGGCGGGCTTGAGGCCGAACAACTGGGCGTAGAAGCTCAGCTCGCACTCCAGCACCCGGCGCTTCGTGGCCGGCAGGCGGAAGCCGTGGCTCTCGCCCTCAAAGGCGACCAGCGCCACCGGCAGCCCCTGGGCGCGGATCGCGCCGGCCAGCTCCTGCGACTGCTCCGGCGGGACGATCGGATCATCCAGGCCCTGGAGGATGAGCATCGGGGCGCCGAGCCCGTCCAGGTGGTTGATGGGGGAGCGCTCCTCGTACAGCGCGCGGGCCTGCGGCCACGGTCCCAGCAGGCCGTCGTTGTAGCGGGCCTCGAACTTGTGAGTGTCGGCCTGCAACGCGACCAGGTCGGCCACGCCGTAGCGCGAGACGCCCGCCGAGAACGCGTCCGAGCGCTGCAGCGCGCGCAGCGCGGTGAAGCCACCGGCGCTGCCGCCGGTGATGACGACCTGCTCCGGGTCGGCCAGCCCGGCACTCACCGCATAGCGGGCCGCGTCGGCGCAGTCGTCGACGTCGGCGACGCCCCACTGGCCGCGCAGGCGTTCGCGGAAGGCCCGCCCGAAACCGGCCGAGCCGGAATAGTTGACTGCCATGACGGCGAAACCCCGGCTGGTCCAGAACTGGGTGGGGACCGAGTAGCCGCCGACCGCCATGCCGGTCGGCCCGCCGTGCACGGTGACGAGCAGCGGCGGGCGCGTGCCGGCCGGGGCCTGGAAACGGGGGTTCTTCGGCGGCCAGTAGAAGCACTGGAAGCGGCCGTGACGGTTCTCGTCGACGAAGTGCGTCTCGCCCACACTCGTCAGGGCCGGGTCGGGTGCTGCGGACGGGCAGTGGACGAGAGCCGAACCGGCACTCACGTCGATGATCGCCGGTGGCCCGTCGGCCCGGCGGACCAGTGCCAGCACCCCCCGTTCGGTAGCGACGATCTGCTCCAGGTCGGCCACCGTGCCCAGGCGCTCGGGTCTTCCGCCGGCCAGCGGACATCGGGCCAGCTCGGCCGAGCCGTCGACGTACAGGGCGAACCACGCCTGGTCCTCGTGCACCGCGCAGGCGCTGCGAGCCAGCTGCCAGGTGGGCAGGTCGGCGTCGTGGGGCTCGGTGAAGACCGGTTCGTGGGCAGTCGGGCCGCCGGCCCAGCGCCGCAGATTCCAGTAGCCGCTCGCGTCCGACATGAACAGCAGCGAGCCGTCGGGCGCCCACAGGGGATGCTGCGCGGCGGTGCCTCCTGCCGGGTCCTGGGAGGCGCCGTCGACGAGTATCCGCTCGTCGGCCAGGTGCACTCCGCCCCCGTCGTCGAGACGGGCGACGACCAGCTGGGCGGCGTCCCACGGCATGGCCGGCTGGTCCCACTGGACCCAGGCGCAGGCCCCGTCGGCGCGCACAGCCGGATCGGCGTAGAAGTCGTGGCCGGCGGCGAGTACGACGCCCGGCCCCGGTTCGTCGCCGGGCCAGGGCAGGGCCACGAGGGCGGTGCTGACGTCCTCCGGATCGGTGTGGTCCTCGCGCACGGCCAGGACGACGCCGAAGACGGCGCACGGCGCGAAAGCCGCGAAGCGCATCCGGGGGTCCGCCGGCGTCAACGCCGCGGGCCGGCCCCCCTCGGGTAGTCCGAACACCCGGCCCGCGGCCGCGTCGGACCAGACGACGATGCCCCCACCGGTCGCCCAGGAGCCGCCTCCGTACTCGTTGACGCGCGTCCGTACGTCGGCCGGGGCGGGCGTCAACTCGGTGAGGCCCGCCCCGTCATGGCGCACCAGTGTCATGCGGGAGCCCTCGGCGGGGCGGGACTCGAGCCAGTAGGTCCTGCGCCCGTCGCTGCCGAGCTCGCGCATCGCGGCCCCGTCGGCGAGCACGTCGTCCGGGCCGATGGGGGAGGACCACGATCCGTAGGGGGCCGTGGTCGGGGGACGGGGTGCCGGCGAACTCATGCCCCAAGGGTACGTGGGGTCGCCCCGTCGGGCGCCGCTCCGCTGGAGCGCGGAGCCGTGCGGCGGCCGACGCGGAGGCGCCGTCCGGCCCACTGCGCGGCCCCGGATCCTTGATCGACCACCACCGCCCGGCAAGGATAAGACCTCATGGAGGCAACACCCGTCACGCAGAGCGTCACCGGCCTCGGCCTGGCCGCCGCACTGCCGCAGCTCAAGCAGTCCACGCTGTCGCGTGTGGTCGTCGACAACCCGGCAGCGCGCGTCATCCTCTTCGCCCTCGACGCCGGCCAGTCGGTCGACCCCCACGACGAGCCCGACGCCGAGGTCATCACTCTGCTCGACGGCGAGCTCGAGCTGACGGTGGGGGAGGGGACCGCCACCGTCACCGCCGGCGATGTCGTCTATCTGGCCCCCGGCGAGCGCCAGGGCTGGGTCGCCACCAGGCCGAGTCGCCTGCAGCAGGTCATCCTGGCCCCCGGCGGGGTCGGCTGAGCTCTGGCGGCCGATCCGCGGGCGCCTCGGCGCCCAGTTTGGCGTGTTGGCCCGAACTGGTGCACAATCTGTGCGACAACACCGGCCACGAGCCGGCTGCACCGGGCCATGACGATCATCCCGAACAGGCTGCTGGGGAAGGCACACCTGGAACGATGGAAGGAATCGGCATGGCCAAGAACGCACGTGGCGAGATCTTCATCCACTCGGCCACAGCGGCGCTGTGCCCGCACATCGAGTGGGCGGTCAGCGCGGCCGTCGGCGCGCCCGTGAAACTGGACTGGACGCCCCAGCGCGCCCAGGCCGGTGCGATGCGCGCCGAGGACATCTGGGAGGGAGACCGCGGCACCTGCGCCCAGATCGCCTCGACCCTCATGCGCTGCCAGCGGCTGCGCTTCGAGGTGACGGCCCAGGCCGGTCCAGGCGGATTCGGCGAGCGCTACTGCTATACGCCCTCCCTCGGCGTCTTCCACGCCGTCACCGATGAGTTCGGCGACATCCAGATCAGTGAGAACCGCCTGCGCGCGGCCGTCGTCAAGGAGGCCCTCGGCGGCCAGGACGCGGCGCAGCGCCTCAATACGCGCCAGGAGGTCG
>NZ_CAUTOU010000025.1:0-29236 GCF_963539965.1 uncultured Propionibacterium sp. | reverse complement strand
CGACGGGACCGCGGGGCGGCGCGCCCGCCCCTGCGCTCGTCACCGCCCTGCTCCCCGCCGCGGGGACGCCAAGCGTCCCGCGCGCGCCCCTCCCGCTCATCGCCGGGCCCGGCCTGCACTGGTGCTGCCACTGCTCTCATGCCTGCAGTGTGTTCAGCGGACCACGGATTTTCCGCCGGTCCACGGATCTGTGGACAACCGCTTCCGCGGACGGGCGGCCGTCCGGGCCGCGTCTCCCGGGGCACGGACGGAGGACCGCCCTAATATGGGCGCCATGTCGTCCTCTGGTCCCCGCTTCCCGGCTCAGGCGCTGAGCTGGCTCACCGGCGAGCGCACCGACAGCAGGGTCCTGGCCCTGTCGGACGCGGCCGGCCTGCCCCGCCGGATCGCCGCGGCCGGCAATCGGGTCTGGTGCCTCGGAAGCGGCCCCGACAAGGTGCGGCGCCTCGGCGATGTACCGGGCGTCGAGCCGCTGGCGGCCACCACCGCCTCGCTGCCCTTCGACGCCTGCCAGTTCGACGCCGTCCTGGCCCACCAGATGCTCCACCTGCTCACCGAGAAACCGCACGTGTCCGAGATGGCGCGCGTCCTGCGCCCCGGCGGCTGGGTGGCGGCATCTTATCTCGTACGCGACGACTCGGTGCCGTGGGTGCGCCGCCTCATCTCGCTGATGCGCGGCATCGACCCCGAGGCGATGAGCGCCGATCTGGGCGCCGGCTCCATCGGGACCCTCATCGACCACAAGTACTTCCCGCGCTGCGAGCAGCGGGACTTCCGGCTCTGGGTGCCGGTGATCCGCCCGGCCCTCGTCGGCATGGCGGCCCGCCTGCCCGCGGTGGCCGCGCTGGCCGAGGACGAGCGCCACCGCGTCCTGCTCGGCGTGGGGGCCATCTACGACGGGGCCTCGGCCGGAAGCGAGCTGCGCCTGCCCTACCACCTGACCTGTCTGCGCGCCTACGTCGACCACGCCGAGATGACGACGCCGATCCAGCTCGGAGAGGACGCGCTGATCATCCCCCTGTGACCCGGGCCCCACCGCCCGGGACGTCCCGGGGGAACGGCCGCCGGGGGCGCCGCGGGCCGGGGTGGGCGCGCACGCTAGAATCGTCGGGGGCGAGTCGGGAAGTCTGGTCGACGCCGAGGCCCGATCCGTCTACGCGAAAGCTGGCTCGATGACGAAAACCGCTTCTCAGCCCGCGCGTCGTGCGCGCCGCATCAACCCGGACAACTTCCACCTCGGCGAGGTCCTGCGCGCCAACACCACCGGCGGCGTCCTCATGCTGATCGCCACCGTGATCGCCCTGGTCTGGGCCTTCGTCGGCGAGCACGGCTACGAGTCCTTCGTCGAGTACCCGATAGGCCCGTACACGGTCGCCGAGTGGGCCTCCGACGGCCTGCTGACCGTTTTCTTCTTCATCTCCGGCCTGGAGCTCAAGCGGGAGTTCACCGAGGGCAGCCTGCGCCGCCCCGCCGACGCCATGGTGCCGATCATCGCCGCGGCCTGCGGCATGGCCGGCCCGGCGCTCGTCTTCATCGTGATCAACACGGCCGAGGGCGGCGCCATCCACGGCTGGGCCGTCCCGGTCGCCACCGACATCGCATTCGCCCTCGCCGTCCTGGCGGTGGCGGGCAAGCACCTGCCGCCGGCGCTGCGCGCCTTCATGCTCACCCTGGCCATCGCCGACGACCTGGGCGGCATCATCGTCATCGCCGTCGTCTTCAGCACCGACCTGTCGTTCGCATGGCTGGCCGGCGCGGTGGCCTGCATGCTCGCGTGGTGGATCCTCCAGCGCAGACGCGTCGACAACGGCTGGATCTACCTGCCGATCTTCCTCGTCTGCTGGTACTGCATGCTCCACTCGGGCGTGCACGCGACGATCGCCGGCGTCGGCCTGGGCCTGCTCACCCGCAACACCCCCGAGGCCCTCAACGAGCCGCTCGACCGCTGGCAGCACGCGCTCGACCCGTGGTCGGCGGGCTTCGTCGTGCCGATCTTCGCGCTGACGAACGCCGGCGTGCACGTCGACGGGCAGCTGTTCGTCTCGCTGTGGACGGACCCCGTCCCGCTGGGCATCATCGCCGGGCTGGTCGTCGGCAAGTTCATCGGCATCTTCGCCGGCAGCTGGTTGACCGTCCACCTGTCGAGGGCCAGGCTCGGCGACGGTCTGACGTGGGGCGACATGCTGGCCGCGGCGGAACTGGGCGGCGTGGGTCTGACGGTGTCGCTGCTCATCGCCCATCTCAGCTTCATCGACGATCCCGGGGTCTACGACGAGGCGAAGACCGGCGTCCTGATAGGCAGCTTCATCTCAGCGGTCATCGCCGTCGTCCTGCTGCAGTGGCGCACCGCCGTCCACAAGCGGATGCGCCGCGAGAAGGCGCTCGCCGCCGAACGCGCCCGCCAGCAGGCCGCCGTGACCGCACCGGCCGCCGGCGTCCCGAGCACCTGACCAACCCGTTGCCGGACGCCGGCCGGTCATTCCACATCGCGCCTCGTTCACCGCAGGACATGCCGACCCGTTACGCTCTTGTCTAGCGAGCACCATCTTCACAGTTCGGAGGAAACCATGGCTGAGCATTCTCGACTCGGGGATCACATCTCCAGCATCAAGAATGGTGTTCCGCAGATGATCTCGGGCATCAAGGAGCTGGCCAGGGCGGAGATCGTCCCGTCCGCCAAGCACGCCAGCATCGGCGGCGCCGGCGTGGGCGCGGTGGCGGCCTTCGGCCTGTTCCTGCTGCACTGCCTGCTGTGGGCCGCCGTCTTCGGCATCGCGGTCTTCTTCCACTCCGTCGCCGGCTTCGGCTGGTTCGGTTCGATGGCCTTCGCCTTCCTGACCCTGGCCGCCGTCTCGCTGATTCTCATGATCGTCTTCGGCCTCATCGCCGTCCTGCAGTTCCGTCAGGTCAGGGCCCCCACGGCCACCATCGCCGAGGCCAAGGCCTCCATCAGCTCGCTGTCGAACGCCGTCGCCGAGGGCGTGTCCGAGGCCGAGCGCGGCGTCATCGACCGCCATGGCGACGACACGGTCACCTACGTCGGCTGAGCCCTTCCCGTCCGAGACCGAACGCAGGTGGGGCCGTACCCGGAGGTACGGCCCCACCATTCCGTGTTCGCGCGTTGCCCCTCACCGGCCGGTGAGCACGGCTCAGGCCTGGTCGAGATCCTGTTCGATGAGCGCGGCGATGGCGTCGACGGCGGCGGCGTCATCGGACTCGACGTGAACGGTGGCGCCCTTGCCCGCGCCGAGAGTCATGATCATGAGCGGCGAGGCTGCGTCGACCCCCTCCTCATCGCCACCCGGGATCGACAGCAGAATCTCGTCGTCGAACTCGCCGGCCTTCTCCGCGATCAGCGCCGCGGGACGGGCGTGCAGGCCGACCGAAGAACCGACGACTGCATCTTTGCTGGCCATAGGACGTTCCCTTCCTCGAAGAACAGAAACAGATATGAGGGATTGTCCCACACACCGCAAGAACTTGGAGGGCTTCTCAGCCCGGAGACTGGGCACCCTGGGAGAGAGGCCCCGGACGTGCCAGACTGGGACCATTCGTCTGCCCCGGTGTCCTCGCACAGGTGCGGGGACGCGTCATCGGGGAGTGCAGGAGGAGAGCCATGGCCCAGGCCGAATCACTGACAATCACCGGCACCGGAGTGGTCGCCGGCGTCGCCTACGCCCCCGTGAGCCGCGTACAGCCGCGCCCGCAGCTGCCCACCGAGGGGACGATCGACGAGAGCGAGCAGCAGGCCGAGATCGATCACTTCGCGCAAGCCATCGTGGCGGTGCAGAACCACCTGCTCGACAAGGCCGAGCGTGTCACCGGGAACGCCGCCGAGGTACTGCGCGCCACCGCCGAGCTCACCGCCGATCGCGGCCTGTCGCGGTCGGTGAGGAAGCTCATCAAGCAGAACGAGACGGCCGAGTGGGCCGTCGTCCAGGCGGTCGACAACCTGGTCACCCAGTTCGAGCGCCTCGGCGGCCTGTACGCCGAGCGCACCACCGACCTGAAGGACATCCGCGACCGCGTCATCGCCGAGCTGCGCGGCGAGCCCGCACCGGGTGTGCCCGAGCCCAGCGAGCCCATCGCCCTGGTCGCCGAGGATCTCGCCCCGGCCGACACGGCGGGCCTGGACCCCGAGTTGACCGTTGCGCTGGTCACCGAGGCCGGGGGCAAGACGAGCCACACCGCGATCATCGCCCGTCAGCTGGGCATCCCGTGCATCGTCGGCACCGGCAAGACCGTCCGCCAGATCAAGAACGGCACCCTGGTGCTCATCGACGGCGGGGCCGGCACGGTCGTCTCCAACCCCGATCCGGCCAGGGCCGAGGCCGCCGTCGCCGAGTCCGCCGAGTACCGGAACCGGGTGCGCGCCTGGCGGGGCCCGGGACGGACGAGCGACGGCTACGGCGTCGAGCTGCTGGCCAACGTGGGCAACGGCGAGGCGGCGGAGAAGGCCGCCGCGGGCGAGAGCGAGGGCGTGGGCCTGTTCCGCACCGAGCTGTGCTTCCTGTCGGCCCCCGCCGAACCCGGCATCGACGACCAGGCCGCGATCTACCGCGCCGTGCTCGCGCCCTACGCGGGCCGGGGCGGCCACACGCACGTGGTCATCCGCACGCTGGATGCCGGCTCCGACAAGCCGCTGGCCTTCGCGAACTTCGAGGCCGAGGAGAACCCGGCCCTCGGCGTGCGCGGCCTGCGCCTGGCCACGGACAATCCCGACCTGCTGGCCCACCAGCTCGACGCGATCGCCGCCGCGAGGTCCGGCCTCGACATCGACGTCTGGGTGATGGCCCCGATGGTCGCCACCGTCCCCGAGGCCCGTGACTTCGCCAAGGCCTGCCGGGATCGCGGCCTGTGGCCGGGCGTCATGGTCGAGGTCCCGGCCGTCGCGCTGAATGCCGACCAGGTGCTCGCGGAGGTCGAGTTCTTCTCGATCGGCACGAACGACCTGACGCAGTACGCGATGGCCTCCGACCGCCTGTCGCCGCACCTGGCGTCGCTGAACGACCCGTGGCAGCCGGCGGTCCTCAGACTCATCGAGATGGCCGCCCAGGCCGGTCTACGCGCCAACAAGCCGGTCGGCGTCTGCGGCGAGGCCGCTGCCGACCCGCTGCTGGCCTGCGTACTCGCCGGCCTGGGCGTCACCTCGCTGTCGATGGCCTCCCCCGCCCTGCCCGCGGTCGGCGTCCAGCTCGGCGACGTGACGATCGAGCAGTGCCGCCGGGCCGCCCAGGCCGCTGTCTCGGCCCCCGACGCGGTGAGCGCCAAGGCCAAGGCGGCCACCGTCCTCGGCGCCTGAGGCGCCATTCCCGGACGGGACCGGATCCCGTCCGGGAATGGGCTCGCCGCGGGGTCAGCGGCCGCGCAGCCGCTCGATCTCGCGGCGGTCCTTCTTGGTGGGCCTGCCGGACCCCCGTTCGCGCCGGGCCACCGGATTGGCCAGGTGAGCGGGCCGCTCGGGGGACAGGTCCCGGTAGGCGGCCTGGGCGATCTTGGCGCCGACGCGCTTGTCGAGCAGCCGGACGACCTCGAACCTGCGGTCCCAGCCGGGGGTGCGGACCGTGACGATGTCGCCGGGACCGATCTGCTGGGCGGGCTTGACGGGCGCGTCGTTGCAGCGGACGTGGCCGCCCCTGACGGCCTGCGTGGCCATGGTGCGGGTCCGGTAGATGCGCACGCTCCACAGCCACACGTCGATCCTGGTCATGGCTCCACAGTGGCGCGGCGGGCCCGGACGAGTCAAAGCGGCTCCTCAGCGCCGGTCCGAGCTGAACCGTTCGGGCACCTCGACGACGCGGCCGGCGTCCCACGGGCGCTCCCAGCCGCCGATGCGCAGCAGCAGATCGGTGAGGAGGGCGGTGAAGCCCCACAGGAACAACTCGCCGAGCCGCCATGCCGGACCGATCGTCCGGCCGGCACGGCGGGCACTGACGCGTCCGGCCGGGTCGGCGAGGACGCTGACCGGCCAGGTGCGGATGCTCGCGACCTCGTGCGGGTCGCCGGGCGCGAGAACGGCATCGGCACGCCACCAGCCGACGACCGGGACGACGTCGAACCCGGTGACGGAGAGACTCACGGCGGGCATCGCGCCGAGCACGTGCACCGCGTCCGCGTCGAGACCGATCTCCTCATTGGCCTCCCGCAGGGCGGTGGCCACCGCGTCGTCGTCGACGCGCTCGGCACGGCCACCGGGGAACGAGAGCTGCCCGCCGTGGTTGCGCAGACCGGCTGCCCGCTCGGTGTAGACGAGGCTCGGATCGGGTCCGTCGGAGAGCAGCAGGAGCACCGCCGACGGGCGACCCCGTCCGCGGGCGCGCCAGCCCGCGGGCAGCAGGTCGGCGGTCACGGGATCGGCGAGGGCCCGCGTCAGCCCACCGAGCGCGGGCGGCACCCGGGCGCAGCCCCGCTCGGGCGTCGGTGCGGGGCCCGCCGCCGGCTCGTCGCTCACAGGCGGGCGACCAGCTCGACCTCGACCGAGGCGTTCCCGGGCAGCACCGCGACGCCGACGGCACTGCGGATGTGGCGGCCCTCGGCACCGAAGATCTCGGCGAGGACGTCGGAGGCGCCGTTGGCCACGGCGGCCTGCTCGGTGAAACCGGGCGCGCTGGCCACGAAGACGGTGACCTTGACGATGCCCTTGACGGCATCGATGCCGCCGGCGGCATCGGCCGCGGCGGCCAGGGCGTTGAGGGCCGAGACCCGGGCGGCGCCCTGTGCGGCGCCGACATCGACCTGCGAGCCGACGAGGCCGGTGATCAGGCCGTCGGCGGTGAAGGGGATCTGCCCGGAGGTCTGGACGGTGTCGCCCCTGCGGATGGCCGGAACGTAGGAACCGACGGGCGAGGCGACAGGGGGGAGGGCCACGCCGAGCTCGGCGAGGCGCTGGGACGGCAGGCTCATGGCCTCACCGGTCTCTTGAAGAAGCCGACGTAGCTCACGGCGGCGGGCAGGCCGTCGTCCGTCCGGGCGGTCTCGGGACCGGGCACCAGCTGGACGAGCTCCCAGCCGTCGGCGCCGAAGTTGTTGAGTATCTGCTGGGCGACATGGCTGAGGATGGGAGCGGTGAAGTACTCCCACCTCGTCACGTCGGCGGTGCCCCTGTCAGGCATTGGCCCCCCTGTTCTCCGTTCCGCGGGGCGCCCGGTCGGCGCCGGGCGCCTGTCCCACCACCGGCCCCGGCCTCCGCACGGGGGCGCCCGGTGAGGACACCGTCCAAGCTACCCCAAGGGTGCGGGAACGGACCTGCGCCCGACCCGGCGGTCGAGCACGTCGACCCCGGTACCGTCCCGTGGCCGGGCGCTCCCTGATAGACGGGGCGGTTAGGCTTGGGCCCATGAGTGATCGACAGTCGAGCACCCGGCTCAACTCGATGCTGATGTTCTTGCTCGTCAGCGTCCTGTGCGGCGTCGTCGTGGCGGGCATGTGGATGCCCTTCGCGGGCGCTGCGTCCGCAGGCACGAAGACGATGGCGGCCAACCTGCGGAACGTTCCCGCCGATCTCACCGTGCCCCAGCAGGCCGAGGGCTCCAAGGTGCTGCTCGCCGACGGCTCGACGCTCGCCGAGTTCTACGACCAGAACCGCGAGTACGTCTCGCTCGACCAGATCTCCCCGCTCATGCAGAAGGCGCAGCTGGCCATCGAGGACCACCGCTTCTACTCCCACGGGGCCATCGACCTGCAGGGCGTGATCCGCGCCTTCGCCGGGAACGTCGTCGGCGGTGACATCAGCGGTGGCGGCTCGACCCTCACCCAGCAGTACATCAAGCAGGTGCGCATCCAGCTGGCCCAGGACAACAACGACGCCGAGGCCGAGGCCGCCGCCCAGGAGGCCACCCTCAGCCGCAAGATCCTCGAGATGCGCTACGCCGTGGCCCTCGAGGAGCAGCTCAGCGATCAACTCGGCTCTCTCGAGGCCGCCAAGGACCAGATTCTCGAGCGCTACCTCAACATCGCCTACTACGGCGACGGCGCCTATGGCGTCCAGGCAGCGGCCCAGCACTACTTCGGCATCAACGCCTCCGAGCTCGACCTGGAGCAGTCGGCCATGCTGGCCGGCCTCGTCCAGAGCCCCAGCGACACCGATCCGGTGAACAACACCCAGGCCGGCATCGACCGCCGCAACGTCGTGCTCGACCAGATGCTCAAGTGGGACCAGGAGGGCGTCTGGTTCGAGGGCGCCGGCCAGCTCACCCAGGAGGAGGTCGACGCGGCCAAGGCCACCGGCTTCGACGTGAGCAAGGTCACCGATGACTCCAGCGGCTGCACCGCCTCCCCCTACCCCTTCATCTGCCAGTACGTCGAGAACGTGCTCCTGTCCGACCAGATGAGCGATCTGGGCTCCACCGCCGACGAGCGCCAGCGCGCCCTCTACCGCGACGGCCTGACGATCCAGACGGTCATCAGCCCCGCGACGCAGGACGCGGCTCAGAACGCCATCAGCAATCTGGTCTCGGCCACGGACCCGGCCGTCTCGGTGGCCGTCATGATGGACCCGAAGACCGGTCTGATCAAGGCCATGGCCCAGTCCCGCCCGGCAATGGGCAACGACACCGACGCCGGCCAGACCTACTACAACTACGCCGTCGACCAGTCGATGGGCGGCGCCGAGGGCTATCAGGCGGGCTCGACCTTCAAGGCCTTCGTCGCGGCCGCGGCCATCGACGAGGGCTTCATCCCGAACCAGACGATCTACAACGCGCCCTCCAGCAAGGACTGGGCGGGCACCACTTTCAGGGGCTGCAGCGGCGACTTCTCGCTGACCAACTCCTGGAGTGTCTCGAACTCGTGGAAGACGGGCTCGATGAACCTCAACACCGCCATGGCCTACTCGGTCAACAACTACTTCGTGGCGCTGGAGCGCGACGCCGGCATCTGCGCCTCGGTGCAGATGGCCGAGAAGGTCGGCATGAAATTGGCCAGCAACGACGGCAGCACCCTCGAGGACTACGGGGACGTCGCCTCGTTCACCCTCGGCGCCCTCAATGTGACGCCCCTGTCGATGGCCGAGGCCTACGCCACCTTCGCCAACCGCGGCGTGCACTGCGATCCGATCATCCTGTCGTCCATCAGGACCGAGGACGGCACCGACATGGCCGTGCCGAGCGCCAACTGCCAGCAGGTGATCGACCAGAACACCGCCGACGGTGTGAACTCGGTGCTCAAGTCGGTGCTCCAATCCGGCGGCACCGGCTACGCCCAGCGCCTCTCGGGCGATTACGACCAGGCCGGCAAGACCGGTACCGCCGGCTCGACCGAGACCGAGTCGGCCGTGTGGTTCAACGCCTACACCCCCGATCTGGAGGGCGTCGCGATGATCTCCGTCGACTCCGGCGACGACTACTGGGAGGGCCGGTCCAAGACCCTGACCGGCCTGCGCCTGGCCAACGGCAGCTATCTGTCGGGCAACTCGACCACCGAGTCGGGCAGCATCTGGAAGTCCATGATGACGGCCGAGATCGCCAACATCACCAACCCGTCGAGCTTCGCGGGCTACACGCCCAAGAGCTCCACGCAGTCCGGTCTCTACACCGGGAGGTGATCCGCGATGCCCGCCCCCGCCCGAGTGATCGGCGCCGCCCTGGGCGGTACGGCCGCGTTCGGCGCCTGCATGATCGGCGCCGCCGCCGAGGCCCACGCCTTCCGCACGCACCACGTCGACGTCCCGGTGCTCGCACCGGGCTCGGCCCCGATCCGCGTGCTGCACATCTCCGACATCCACCTGCAGGCCCGCCAGCGCGACAAGATGGCCTTCCTGCGCCGCCTGGCCGACGAGAGACCCGACCTGGTCGTCAGCACCGGCGACCACATCACCCAGGGGCGGGCCATCGCCCCGCTCGCCGAGGCGCTCACGCCCCTCAGGGGTCTGCCCGGCGTCTTCGTCCTCGGCTCGAACGATTACGAGGCCCCGCTCTGGCGCAACCCGGCCGCCTACCTGTGGCGCACCACGGCCGACACGGACGACCATCCCCGCGTCGCCCTGCCCACCGGGCACCTGCGCGAACGACTGGAGGGCCTGGGCTGGACCGACCTCAACAACGCCTCGGCCCGCCTGCAGGTGGCCGGGCGCACCATCGCTCTGCGCGGCACGGACGACCCGCACATCGGCTTCGACCGCTACGAGCAGGTGGCCGGCCCCCTCGACCCCGGCGTCGAGTTGACGATGGGCGTCACCCACGCCCCGTACCGGCGCGTGCTCGACGCGATGGTCGACGACGGCATCGGCCTCGTCCTGGCCGGGCACACCCACGGCGGCCAGGTCTGCCTGCCGAACGGCCGGGCCATCATCACCAACTGCGACATCGACCCCGGGCGGGCCAGGGGGCTGCACCGCTGGGAGCACGAGGGGCACGAGGGCTGGCTGCACGTCAGCAACGGCATGGGCACCTCGCCGTTCGCCCCCTATCGCCTGTTCTGCAGGCCCTCGGCGACGCTGCTGCGGCTCGTGGCCGCCGAGTGAGGGCGCCGGTGACCGTCCCCGATTCGTCCTCCGGCGGCACCGTGGGCTAGACTGACCGCTGGCCGCAGCCGCGGGGTGTGGCGCAGTTTGGTAGCGCGCTTCGTTCGGGACGAAGAGGTCGCAGGTTCAAATCCTGTCACCCCGACCGTGAGCACCATGGGCAGGGTCCGGGTCGGGGCCCTGATGATCGGAGCCCCCGCCGCCCGGGATGCGGCACGGGCCCGCGGAGAACGGACCGGGCCGCCCCACTGCTTCAAGTTCAAGACGCGGGCGCCCGGGAGCGCAGGCGGGGCCGGACAGGCTGGACGCCGCGGTGCCGGAGGACTATAACAATGAAGTGACCCGCCGCGGCAGTGGAGGAGGTCCCCGCGGACATGAACGGCATGAACGGATGGCGTCCTTCTGCCGGCGGGATGGGGGCCCCGCACGGGGGCGGTGGTCCGGGCACCGGCCGCACGCCGCTCCCCCGTCGAGGGCTCCGCGGGCCGGTCTGGATCGATGCCGTCTCCGCCGTCCTCTACTTCGCCCTGAGCCCGCAGTTCGCCTCCCCCGCCGCAGGCGGCCTGCGAACCGACCTGCTGCTGAGCGGGGTCATCTCCGGTGTGCTCCTCGTCAGGTCCCGGTACCCGCGGGCGGTGATCGTGACCGTCCTCGCCCTGACCCTCGCGAAGGTCTCGCTCGGCGCGTCCGACGAGCCCATGATCGCGACCGGATGGGCCATGGCGGCCTACGTCGCGACCCGGCCCCCGCGCGGCGGGAAGACCCTGGTGGCGCTCCTCACCGCCGCGAGCATGCTGCTCGCCCTGTTCATCGGCGGCTCCCAGGCGGAGGACCCGGACGACGGGCCGCGGGTTCTCCTGTCCCTGCTGAGCATCGTCGCCGGCGTCGCCATCGGGGCGAACTCCGCGGCGGTGCGGGAGTCGTCCGCACGGGCGGCCCAGGCGCGAGCGGACGAGAGGACCCGGGGCGAGCGGCTGCGGATCGCACGCGACCTGCACGACGTCACGTCCCGGACACTCGTCTCCATCGGCGTGCAGGCCGGAGTCGCGGCCGCGGCCGGGCCCCGGTCCGAGAACCTCCGGAAGACCCTGCTCGCCATCGAGGAGCAGAGCAAGGACGCCGCGGACGAGATCCGCACCATGCTCGTGTCCCTCCGTTCCACCTGCCCGGACGCCACCCCGCCCGCGCCCCTCCGGAAGAGGGTGGATGACGTGATCGCGTCGGCCGGCAGGGCCGGGGTGACCTGCACGACGGAGCTGGACCTGCCGGCCGCTGCGAGCCCGCAGGTCGAGGACACGCTGTGCCGGGCGCTGGAGGAGGCGCTCACCAACGTCGCGAAGCACACGGCTTCGAGATGCGCGGACGTGCGGATATCGCGCCGCGCCGACGGCGGGCTCGTCGAACTCGTGGTCGAGGACGCCGGATCCGGGGCACCGGGGCCGTGGACGGGGAGGGGCCTCGGCCTCGCGGGCATGTCGGAACGCGTGAGCGAGCTGGGCGGCGCGCTCCGGCTCGGGCCCTCCCGGACGGGCGGTACCCGGCTCTGCGTCGAGCTGCCGCTCACCGCCGAGCGGAGCCGGCATTGACGGGCCCGAAGATCTCCGTAGTGGTCGTCGAGGACGACGACCTCATCCGCTCGGCATTCGAAGCCCTTGTCAACGCCCAGCCGGACATGGCCTGCACGGGTACGGCACCGGACGGGTTCACCGGTGTGGAACTGGCCCGGAGCCGCCGGCCGGACGTCGTCCTGATGGACATCCAGATGCCCCGCCTCGACGGCATAAGCGCGACCGCCCGGATCTGCCGGGCCACCGGGAATACGCGTGTCGTGGTCCTGACGACCTTCGACGTCGAGGACAATCTGATGGCCGCGCTCAGGGCGGGGGCCTCGGGCTTCCTCTCGAAGACGTGCCGCACGACCGAGATGCTCGACGCGATACGGGCGGCGAGCGCAGGGGACTCGCTCATCTCGCCCCATCTCATCGGTCACCTCATCAAACGCGCGCTGGCGGACCATGCGTCGGCCCCCGGCCCGGCCCGGCCCCACCTGGTGCCGCCGCTCACGCCGAGAGAGGCGGAGCTGGCCGCCCTCGTCGGGCGGGGCCTCTCCAACGAGGAGATAGCCGGCGCGCTCCGGCTCTCGCCGGCGACCGTCAAGACCTACGTGAGCCGGCTGCTCGCCAAGACCGGGAGCCGGGACCGCGCGCAACTGGTCATCTACGCCTACGAGCACGCCCTCGCGTAGCCGGCGTCCGCACGGGGCTCACGCGAGCAGCTGGTGCTCGGCCAGCTCCTGGCGCTCCCCGCCCGACAGGGTGATCCCGTTCGGGCCGACTTCCGCGTCAAGCCCCCTCTCGTCGCGCCCGACGAGCCCCATGAGATTGACCGTTCCGAGGACCGACAGGCACTCCGCCTCGCCCGCGCCCGGGGTCGCGATCCCGGACACCGGCGACATCACCGCCGCGACCCTCGCCGACTGCAGGCCCGCCGTCCTGGCGCGAGCCGCGTGCCCGAGAATCGTCTCCTCCTCGCGGCACGTCGCATTCGCCGCGCGCACCGTCCGGACGGTGTTCAGGGTGCGCTCGGCGGCCGAGGCGAGCAGACCGACGGCCGCCTGGACGCGGGTGCTCGCACGCCGGACCCTCGTGCCGAGGCCGAAGACGACGAGGAGGGTCAGCGCCACGACGCCGAGCGTGACCCCCAGGAGCACGGGGTCGATGAGGGCCATCGCGATCAGGGCGCCGGCGAAGGGGACGGAGCCCCCAGCGCGGCGACCAGCCCCTGCGCCAGCGCGACCCTCAGCATCGTGGCGTCGCTGGTGAGCCGGGGGACCAGGTCGGCGGGGCGCCGATGATCGTACTCGGCCATGGGGAGGCGGAGCATCCGCCGGATGAGCCGCCGGCGCGCGCCCAGCACGACTTGCTCGCCCACGCGCTGCAGGAGATATTGCTGGAAGGCGCCGAGCGCGCCGGGCCCGCCGGTCATTCAACGCTCACCTGCCCTCCCCCGACGTCGCGAAGGCGCAGGAGGAGTCCCGCCGCAAGGGTTGCGGCAAGGGCCCACGCCGCGAGGACCAGGGTGGACGCCCCGGTCCCCAGCGACGGCCGGTTCGGCAGTCCGAGCGCCTGCTCGGGGTTGAACATCTGCATGCCGATCACGGTCGGCAGGTACTGGAACATCGGGCTGATGAGCAGCAACGCCATGCCGGCGAAGGCGAGCAGCACCATGAGCGCGAGCGCGACGGCCTGGGAGCGCAGGATGACCGCGACGCCCGAGGAGACGACCCCGAGCAGGACCCAGTAGACGACGGCAAGGCCGAGGCGCCCCGCATACGCCCCGAACGCATCGGACGACCGCAGCACGGACTGCGGACCCAGGCCGATCTGGTAGGCCACGACGACGATGACGTCGTGGCCGACGGCCAGGACGGCGTTCACCAGCGCAGCGATGATCAGCTTCGCGGCCAGGAGCCTCCCCCGCGCCGGGACGGCGAGAACGGAGATGGCGAGCTGGCCGCCCGTGTACTCGCTCGAGACGATGAAGACGCCGATCAGGATGGGGACAGGGGCGAAGAGCAGAAGATTGCTCAGGCCCGTCGTGGCCGCCGTCACGCCCTCGGCGAGGGCGCTCGAGTTGGCCAGGAGCGCCTTCGTGGACCCGGGCGCATCGGCCAGCGCGTAGGCCACGAAGAGCAGCGCCCCCACGACGACCGTGAGCCGGAGCGGGCGGAGCGTCAGCGCCTTGACGGTCTCGCCGGCCAGGATCCGTCTGAAACTCATGTTCGATCACCCGGGCCTTGGTCGGTGCCCTGCCGGCGGGAGGATTCGAGACGGGCGAAGAACGCCGCTTCGAGCGAGCCGTGCTCCCGGGCCATGTCCTCGGTGGTCCCCTGCCCGATCAGCCGGCCCCGGTCCATGAGCACGACGCGGTCGGCGATCATCTCGGTCTCGCCCATGAGGTGCGAGCTGAGCAGCACCGTGCGCCCGTCCCGGGCGAGCCCCGTCAGAAGGCCGCGCAGCCACTGGATGCCGACCGGGTCCAAGCCGTTCGCGGGCTCGTCGAAGATGAGGACCTGCGGGTCGCCGATCAGGGCTGTGGCGATCCCCAGCCGCTGCTGCATCCCGAGGGAGAACGACCGGACCCGGCGCCTCCACGTGCCCGGCTGGAGGTCCACCATCTCCAGGACCTGTTTCACCCGGGCCGGCGGGAGGCCGTTGGTGCGCGCCACCCAGCGCAGCTGGTCGAGCGCGGTTCTCGACGGATGCGCGCCGGAGCCCTCGAACTGCGCGCCGACGACCCGCATCGGCACGGCATGGTCCCGGTAGCGGCGCCCGGCCACGGTCACGGAGCCGGAATCGGCCCGGTCGAGGTCGCACATGATCCGCATCAGCGACGACTTCCCGGCGCCATTCGGCCCGAGCAGCCCCGTCACCATTCCCGCCTCCGCGGTGAAGCTCACGTCATCGACCGATACGACGTCCCGATGCCTCTTGGTCACTCCGTCTACGACGATCATTGTCTGCCTTTCTCAATACGAACGAGCTGAACGGGCTGGGAGGACACGTTTCCCGCCTCAGTCCGCGTCGCGGCGGACGTAGACGGCCAGGCACACCGACACGATGACGACAACCTGGAGGGCGGCCGAGACCAGCTTCACGACGGTCGGCGTCGTCCCGTCGAGGTAGGCGCTCCTGAAGACCTGGTCGAGGGCGCCGCCGAGCACGTGGATCCGCTGCGTCAAGAGGCTGGAGACGCCGAGGGTCCAGGCGAGTACGGGGACGATCGCTGCGACCATGCTCCGCGCCGCCGCGGTCACGGACGCCGAGACGACCCCGATGAGAACCCAGTAGGCCGCCAGCCAGCAGAACCGGTCGGGGCTGGGCGGGTCCGACGCGCCCGGGGGTCCTCCCCCACCGGCGAGGAGGAGGGGCAGGACCGCTGCGCACGCGCACAGGACCGCCGCCGCGGCGCACAGGAGCACGACCGTCGTCGTCTTCGCCGCCGCCAGCGTGCGCCGGCCGGGGACCGCCAGGAGGGCCAGGCGCCGCGGGCCGGTGCCGTCGTCCTGGCCGAACACCCACGCGCCGATCAGGACGGGCACGACCTGACCCATGTTCAGTACAAACATCGGCCAGTCGCCGACCCGTGTCCCGCCGGTCTCCCCGGCCCGGCCGAGCGCGGTGAACCGCGCCGTCTGGATGACCGCGAACGACGTCACGACCAGCACGCCGAGGGCGCCGATCCAGATCGTCCGGCGCAGGCCGGAAAGGCTCGACGACTTCCGCAGTTCCCCTGCGAGCGGCCCCGCGCAGCTCATCGTCCGGCTCCGTCCCCCCGGGGTTCGACCACGACCACCCGCGTGTACGAGGCGACCTCGGGCATCTCGTCCACGGGAGCGCCGTCGACCTCCACCCAGGCATGCGCGGCGAAGGGGTCCACGCGGAAGCCCGTGCACCAGGTCGGGACGTGGCCGCGCAGCCGGCAGAGGACGAACACGGCGATCGAGCGGACGAGGCACTGCATGCCAGCCGCCGCGGTGCTCGCACGGCAGATTTCGGCACGAGACCTCCGTGCCTCGTCGAAGGTGGACGGCCTGGCGCCGCGGGAGAGGAGCCGGAGCACGGCGCGGAGCCTGTCGGGCCGAAGAAGGCTGAGGAGCTTCGCCAGGGCGACGCACACCAGGGCGAGCGGGCCGCGTCTGCGCTCAGACCCCGCCTCCTCGAACATCATCGTCATGCTCATCGTGCGCGCACCTCGATGACCTTCTTCTCGACGAGCTCCGCCAGCAGCACCGCGGCATCGTCGCCGGCCGTGCCGGCCGGCACGTCGTACGTCTCGACGAGCATGCGGACGACGTCGCGGTGCGGGTGCGGATCGGAGAGGAACCGGACCACGTCCGCCGCCACCTCGTTCAGCATCAGGTACTCGCCGCCGGTCGGTGCGAACACGACCGCCCCGCTCCCCGCGGCGGCCGATAGGGCGCATCCCCGCCGCAGGACGTAGGCGCGCCCCTCACATGACTGATCGCGTCCATCGTTCAACTTCGGTGATCCTTTCAAGGTCGAACAGATCGGTGTTCTGCTGGATTCCGCGGTCGATCAGGGCGCGGATCCCATCGGCGTCGATCAGGCCCAGGTCGGCGAGGGCGGACTCGGAGAAGAACTCACGGACCCGCTCCCGGCGCCGCCCGAACTCCGAATAGAGGTCGTTCGAGTACTCGCCCTTGTCGCGGCGGCTGAAGAAGTCGTGCGGAACGACGTCGTGCAGCGCGGCGGAGAGGAGGGGCTTGCCGACCCCCTCGGGGCCGGCGGTCCCGTCGACCATCCTGAGCCGTTCCGTCAGCACCGAGTCGTCCACGAACGGCGACTCCCAGCGCATGGCCCTGCCGAACAGCTGGTTGACGCTTCGCCTCACCGCGCCTTGGAAGAGGAGGCCCTCCACCACCTGGTGATGGCCGTGCGTCGCCGCATAGGGTTCCACGTCCTCCGGCACGTCCTGGAGGCCGGATCGGATCAGCCGCCGGGCCTTCTCGCTGACCAGGCGGGGGACGCGGATCGGGGGCGCCCACCCGCACACGGCGGTGGGATCCTGGGCGCCGGCCGGCGATGCCAGCGCCTCCGCCTGCCGGTGCAGCTGCGCGCCGAGCCCGCTGGACTCCGACAGCGCCTCACGAGTCTGGCGCCGCCCCCACCGCTGCATCGATCGTGCGCGGGCCGCCAGCCGTCTGCGGCCCTTCAGCCCCGCACGCCAGGCGGCATGCAGCGAACCGGGGAGGAAGGTGAACAGCTCATCGCCGCCGAGCCCGTTGAAGTGGACCGGGGACGCGTACGACTGGCCCAGGCGCCGGGCGAGCTCGTCGACGTACGCGTAGTTCGACCGCCAGGCCAGGGGCTCGTCGCAGTCCGACTGCCGACCGGCGGCCCGGGTGCAGGCGGCGAAGGCCGAAGAGGTCTCGCTGAAGGAGACGAGGGCGGAATGGTCCACGCCCGCAAGATCGGCCAGTGCCCGCCGGGCCCATGCCATGTCGGCGTTCCCGGAGTCAGCGGAGAACGAGCTGAACGCCGAGAAGGGCAGTGCCAGGGAATGCAGGAGATAGGCGAGGGACATCGAGTCCAGCCCGCCCGAGATGTCGCAGGACAGATGGTCCGCGCCATCGGCACGCGCGCGGACCGAGTCCTCCAGAGCGGTCCTCAGGCGACCGGCCGTGTCCTCGAGGGACAGGTTCTGCTCCGGGGCGCGCCACCAGCGGGCGAGCGTCACGCCGCCGCCGGAGACCGTCAAGCATTCGTCCGGCCGCGTCGTGTGGACGCCCGACCAGAAGCTGGAAAGCCCGAGCGGCCAGCTCGGCACGGAGGCGCACAGCGCCAGGGCGACGCGCCCCGGGTCGAGGGGCCTGCCGGCGAGTCCCGCCAGACGATCCGCGCGGTCCGACACGAGCACCGTGCCGCGCCACCGGGTCCAGTGGACGCGACGGGCCGCCGAGAGATCGCCGCGCGCCCTCATGCCGCCGGGCTCCGAGACGAAGACCCATGGCGCTCCGGGGATCACCGTCTCGATGGCGGGCGGCGCTGCGCAGTGCTCCGTGCGGTGCGGGCCGATCACAGCGGTCACCGTCTGCGCGGACTCGAAGAAGCGGCAGGGTTCGTGGCCGGTGTCCCCGAGTATCCACGGCCTGCCGGTGCGGTGATGCGCCAGCGGGGGGCCGAATGTCTTGGCGAGTGCGTCGACCGATGCCCCACCGATGTCCTCGTCGGGCAGGAGAACGACAGTCATCGTGCGATCATCCATGAGGCCGGCTCCTGGGCGCCGTCCTCGAGGCCGGGACGGCGCCCAGGAGCCATGGGCCGGTCAGCCGATGCAGATGAACGCGTGACCGCCGAAGACGTCGCGGCACTTCCCGAACCAGACTCCCCGGGTGCTGCCCCGGAAGGTGCCGATGGTGGTGACCGTGGGGGTTGTGTAGATCTTAGCCACGTGGATCCCCCCCTGGGTGCCGCGCCGCCCGGCCCAGCCGGCGATGCACCGGATGCGTACGCATCGGGTCCAGCAGTCCCGCCGGACCGCTGGCAGTCAGCATCCCGCCCCGCGGGACCCCGGCACCACCCACTGCGGGGGACGGCCGGTGTCAACTTCGGGGGAGGCGCCGGGCCCGCCGCACCGCCGGGGCCGCGGCCCGAGCGGCGGGACTCCGCCCGGGACACCCGGTCGGCCGCCCCGGTTCGCCGCCCCTCGGGATTCGAACGGCGAGGGGGCCGGGCCCGCCGGCGAGGGAGGACTTACGAGTAGACCTCCTCGAAGTGCCGTTCCAGCGACTCCAGCGAGTGGCCGAAGGTCTCCGGCAGGAGCCGCCAGTAGTAGATGAGCGAACCGACGTTCACCGCCGCGAAGACGAAGAACACATTGCCCTGCACCGCCGCGATGAGATTGGGGAAGGCGAAGGAGACGATGACGTTGCCGATCCAGTTGCAGAACACGGCGATGCCGTTCGCGATGCCGCGCACCCGCATGGGGAAGATCTCCGCGAGCATGAGCCAGAAGGTCACGCCGATGAAGCACTGCATGAAGAACAGGAAGCACAGCATGAAGAACAGCACCAGGCAGCTGCGCACGGTCGTCTCCGGCAGGAGGAAGGCCAGGCCGAGGGCGGTGAGCGAGGCCACGCAGCCCGTCGCCGGTGATGATCATCCGGCGGCGCGGCAGCCTGTCGAGGAAGAACGTGATGCCGACGTACACCGAGGCGACCGAGACCACGCCGTTGGCGATCGTCGCTACGAGGGAGGCCTGCGTGCCGAGCCCGGTGGAGATGAGGATCGTCGGCGCGTAGTACATGATGCCGTTGACGCCGGTGAGCTGGGAGAGGAAGGCCAGCCCGATGCCGATGAGCGTGATCTTGCGGACCCAGGGGATGCGCAGATCTGCCCGGCTCCCCCGCCCGACGGCGCGCTCCTCCTCGACGCGGCGGATGATGTCCCGGCCCTCGTCCTCGACGTCATCGGTCATGCGCACCTGGTCGAGCACGTCCCACATCCGCTTGACGCGATCCTTCGTGGCGAGCCAGCGCGGCGACTCGGGGAGCAGGTGGATGCCGATCCACAGTCCGATGGCGGGGATCGTCGCGATGACGAGCATCCACCGCCACGCGTGGGCCTGCGGCCAGAGGGTCGCGATGACCGCATTGCACGTGTAGGCGGCGAGCTGGCCGGTGACGATCATGAGCTCGTTGCGCGAGACCATCGTCCCGCGGATGGCCACGGGGGACATCTCGGACAGGTAGACCGGCACCGTGGCGGACGCGCCGCCCACCCCGAGGCCGAGGATGAAGCGGAAGGCGACGAGCACGTCCCTCGACGGCGACAGGGCGCAGCCGAGCGCCCCGATGAGGAAGATGACGGCCACCGTCATGATGTTCCTCCTGCGGCCGAAGCGGTCGGACAGCCGCCCGCCGATCACCGCGCCGAGGGTCAGGGCCGTCGTGACGAGGGATTCGTCGAAGGTCGACAGGGCGAGTCCGCCGTCGGCCCGGGGCTCGCGCAGGAAGGGCAGCGCGCCGGAGATGACACCGGTGTCGTAGCCGAAGAGCAGGCCGCCGAGGGTGGCGATCGAACGGATCACGAGCAGGCGCCGGTCGACCCTGCGCCTCTGCTCCTCGGCGGGCACGGGCGCCGTCGGGGCCCGGCCGCTCATGTCCTGGCCTCCGCCGAGAACGCCGCGACGAAGTCGTCGAGGGCCGCACCGGAGTCGCCGGAGGCGAAGGCCTCCATGGCGACGACGCCGTCGTAGCCCATCCGGTGCAGGCCGCGGGCCACCCCCGCGTAGTTGATCTCGCCGGTGCCGGGCTGGCAGCGCCCGGGGACGTCGGCCACCTGGATCTCCCCGATCCAGGGCAGGGACTCGCGGCAGGTCTCGATGAGGTTCCCCTCGCCGATCTGGCAGTGGTAGAGGTCGAGGTTCATCCGGAGGTGGGGCGAGTCCACGGCCCTGACGAGCGCGCGGGTGTCCCTGGCCAGGGCGAAGGGCGTGCCGGCGTGGTCCACGGGGAGGTTGAGGTTCTCCAGGGTGAACACGCGCCCGGCCTGGCGGCCTATCTCGGCGAGCCGGGCCAGGGTGTCGCGCGCCCTGAGCCACATGTCCGGTGTGACCACCTGGACGGGACGGACCGGATGGCCCTCGCCGTCGAGTCCGGTGCCGTGGACGTTGAGGCGGGGGCTGTCGATGACCTCGGCGGCCTCCACCGAGCGTCGGGCCGAGTCGAGGAATTCACCGATGGCGTCGTCGTCGGTGAGGTTCCCGCTGATGTATCCGGTCATCGAGGAGAAGGCGGCGCCGGTGGCGGCGAGGGCCTTCAAGTCCTTGGCGGTCCAGTCCCAGATCTCGACTTGGAGCCCGCGCGCGGCGATCTTCTCGACCCGCTCGACGAACGGGAGATCGGTGTGGATCATCTCGGCGCATGCGGCCAGGGTCAGGGTGCTCACCGCAGGACCTCCTCGATGGTGACGGAACGGTTCTCCTGGACGGAGACGATGACCGCACGGGCGACGGCCAGTGCGCCGAAGCCGACCTGGAGGGTGACACCGAGTTCGCCGGCCGGGGCGGTGACGGCGTCGGTACGGGGATCGACGACGGCTGCGAGCTCGGCCCCGGGCGCTTCCCGGACGATCGCGCGGGCGTGACGGGTGCCGATGCGGCCCGGACCGACGAGCGCGGGACGGATGGGTGAGGTGATCACATGAACTCCTTCGTTCGTGTCTGCCCGGTGCTGGACGTTAAGCTAGCACGTTCTAATAATCAGATGGAAGAACCTCTTTCGCACATCACACAACATACCTAGCCAAATCCATTATTCGTTCACGAAATGCGACAATCCATCTTGGCACGTTCTAGTTGAATACGGAACTCCATGGGCTCTCCGGGAGGGTGCTCTAGGCTTGCCGCAGACACGGGGCGCCGGTGGGGGCGGGAGGGACACGATGGCACGACGCGGTGAGCACGGCAGGCAGAGCCCGACGCTCGTCGAACTCGCCGAGGCCGCGGGGTGCTCCACCTCGCTCGCCTCGATCGTCATGCGCGGGGCGCCGGGGGCCTCGGACGCCACCCGGAAGCGCGTCGCGGACGCGGCCGCCAGGATCGGTTACCGGCCGGACCAGCGCGCCCGGAGCCTGAGGCGGACCACCTCGGACCTCATCGGCGTCGTCTATTACGTCTCCGAGCCCTTCCACGCCGATCTCGTCGAGGGCCTGTACGAGGCCGAGGGGGACGGCTTCGATCTCGTCCTCGGCGCAGTCGGGACCGGGCGCGACGTGGGACAGGCGATCGAGCCGCTCCTACGCCAGCGGTGCGAGGCGATCATCCTCATCGGCTCGATGCTGCCCGTGGCGCGATTGCGCCGGATCCGGGAGGAGGTGCCCCTGGTCCTCGTGGCCCGCCGGGTCCGGGCCGCGGGGATCGACGTGGTGCGCACGGACGACCGCGACGGGCAGCGCCTGGCCGTCGAGCACCTCGTCGGTCTCGGGCACCGGGCGATCGCCTATGTGGACGGCGGCCAGCACCCCGGGGCCGCGAGCAGGCGCCGCGCCTACCGGGACACGATGGCCGCGCACGGGCTGGCCGGGCGGGTCCGCGTGGTGCCCGGCGGGAACACCGAGGAGGAGGGCATCCGCGCCACCCGCCGGCTTCTCGACGAGGGCGAGCGCCCGACGGCGATCGCCGCCTTCAACGACCGCGCGGCCACCGGGGTGCTCAACATGCTCGTCCGCAGGGGGGTGCGCGTGCCCG
Organism: uncultured Propionibacterium sp.; assembly: GCF_963539965.1. NCBI lineage: Bacteria > Bacillati > Actinomycetota > Actinomycetes > Propionibacteriales > Propionibacteriaceae > Propionibacterium > uncultured Propionibacterium sp. The sequence goes on along the minus strand of NZ_CAUTOU010000025.1, from coordinate 7,005 downwards.
GAGACGTCTCGGTCATCGGTTTCGACGACGCGCGCATCGCGCGCACGACCGTCGTCCCGCTGACCACCATCCGCCAGGACACCAAGCTCATGGCCCGCATCGCGCGCGAGCGCGCGGCAGGACTGGCCCGTCAGCGCTTCGTGGCCGGGGAGCAGGTCCTCGTCCCCGAGCTCACCGAGCGGCGGAGCACGGGCCCGGCGCCGGGCTGATCCGGCGGTCGTGGCAGGCCGGGTGAGACCTCATTCCCCGGACCGGCTCGGGTCCCCGCCGATGTGCTGCAGTCGGACCAGCTCGGCGTACAGGGCGCAGTTCTCCATGAGTTCGGGGTGGGTCCCCGAGTCGACCACACGACCGTTGTCCATGACGACGATCCGGTCGGCGTCGAGGACGGTGGACAACCGGTGGGCGATGACGATCACGGCACGGCGCGCCCGCGCGCGGACGACGACGTCCTGCAGAGCGGCCTCGTTCCCGCTGTCGAGATTGGAGGTCGCCTCGTCGAGCATGAGGATGGGGGCGTCGGACAGGAGAGCGCGAGCAATGGCCAGACGCTGCCGCTCCCCGCCGCTGAGCAGGACGCCGTTCTCCCCGATCTCCTGATCGAGGAATTCCTCCGACGGCAGGCCCGGGGGGATCAGGTTGCAGTCCGCGAGCACCCGGATGCACTCCTCGTCGGTCGCGCCACGGCGCCCCAGCAGCAGATTGTCCCTGATCGTGCCCGAGAGCGCGGGGGCGTCCTGCTCCACATAGGCGATCCGGCTCCGGATGGCGTCCCTGCTGCATGACGCCGCATCCCGTCCGTCGAAGAGAATACGACCGCGAGTCGGATCGTAGAACTGCTCGACGAGGCCGAACACGGTCGTCTTCCCCGCGCCGCTCGGCCCGACGAAGGCGGTCATTCCCGTACCAACATCAAATGTGACGTCATCCAGTACCACGGGGCCTGCCGGGGAGTTCGGGTAGGAGAAGCCGACGTGGTCAAAACTGACGACGCTGCCGCAGGCGTCCGCGCCCGCGTCGTCCGCGGGAGGCGGCACGGTCTCTCGGCGCCCCTCCGGAGGCATGTCGAGAACGGACTTGACGCGATCGAACGATCCGAGTGCCCGGTTGAGGGACGTCGTGATCGTGGCGAGCATCATCATCGGCGCGACGATGAGCATCACGTACATCACGAATGCGCTCAGCTGCCCGACGCTCATCCTGCCGGATGCCACGCGCAGTCCGCCGACGCCGATCACCCCGAGGAGCACGATCTGCACCGCGACTCCCACGAAGGAACTCACCATCGCCTTGAGCCAGGCGATCCGCAACCCGGCATCACGAGTGCTCCGCGCATCGGAGACGGCGTGCTCGACCTCATCCGCGGTGGCGCACGTGGCACGAATCGTACGGATCGCGGCCAAGGACCGATCGATCCGGGCAGTCAAGCGCCCCAGACGCCGCTGCTGCTCGTAGGCGGCCGGACGGGACCGTCTGCCCAGGAGCAGACTGACGACCGCCAGGACGACCGCCACGGCGATGACGACGAGCAGCAGCACGGGATCGATGAGAGCCATCATCGCCACTGCGGCCAGGACGGTGACCGACTGGGAGCAGAGCTCGATGACACCCTGGCTGATGACGTCTCGCGAAACAGCGACATCAGTGGTGACTCGTGCGACGAGGTCTCCTCGCCGATTCGCGTCGACGACCGCGATCGGGAGATTGAGCAGACGATCGATCACCCGGGATCGCAGTGCGAACGAGAACTGTTCGCCACTGCGCTCGAGGATGAGTTGCTGCACGGATGTGAGCAGCGCCGACAGGACGAGCAGAGCGATCAGGACCGTCAGGGGGAGCCTCAGCGAGCGGCGCCCGTAGCCGTCGATGACCTGCGACACCATCAACGGCTGGGCCGCACTCGCCAGGGAGCCGAGTATCCCCAGGACCAGGGCGCCCGCGAGCGACCTCCCGAGTGGTTTGACATAGGGCCACACGCCGCTCAACCCGACCGGTTCATGATCGATTCCGGCCGGCCGATCAGGATCTGTCATGGCGCCCCACCCCCTATCCATTTCCTATCCATTTCCGTGCAGGAGACGAATCGTGTAGAACGCAGCCGCAACGACCGCCCAGCCCGCCAGCTCGAGAACGGCCGTGACCCGTCCGGGCCCGGTGAGAGCGGCACCGCATGCGGAATAAGGGAGCAGCCGTACCAGTAGAGGGCACCACCGGCCCACCCGGGGCAGCAGGAGGACGGGGACCAGAGACAGAATGCTGACCGCCAGCACCGCGTTCGACAGGATGACCGACAGGGCCATCCCCACCAATGCGAAGGCCACGACCGCGAAGAGATATCCCGTCAGCAGGGCCCACGCCGGCGGCGCAGGCGAGTGACCGGCCCCCGGGTCGGTCCACGAACGGATCAACCGGTCCACGCCCCCGATGGCCAGGGCCGGGGGCGCCACCGTCATGATGAGCGACGCAATGCGCGCCCCGGCCAGGACCCCCCGGCGGGGAACGGCGAGAAGGGAGACGGCGGCGTCCCCGCCCCGGTCCATCGCACCGGCCAGACACCCCCCCAGACAGCCGAGGGCGACGAGCCCGACGAGTCCGAGGGTCCCCGGGAGCCTGTGCGGCTGCTCCCCGCCGGTCGATATCGTCATCCCGCCCAAGGAGGCCGGAACGACACCGACCAGGAGGGCAATGGCGCCGAGTGCCCTCGTGCGGGGGAGGGTGAGCACTCTGGTCGTCTGGGAGAAGAACACGGACCGGACCCATGCAGAACTGCTGACGCGCTCCGGCGGAGTACTCATACGGTCTCCCGTCGGGTGTCGTGGATCATCACGGCCAGTACCGATACGCCGAGCCAGACCGCGAGAATCATCATCCCCGCCGCAGCGCCGGGCTCCCCCGCCTCCCGCTGATAGCCGAACAGGAACGTCTTGGCGGCGACCATGGGGAGGGCGTTGTTCGCGCCCTGGCCGATGATCCTGAGGAGACCGGACACGGAGACGACGGCCTGCGCCACGATGAACATCGCCCCCCCGAAGGTGCTGCGCGTCAGCATGGTGGCGGCGAGTGCCGTCACCGCCATGACGCATGCGACCAGCATGATGCGCAGGCATACGAGGGCCCCTGCCACGGAAATGACGACTGCACGGACCGGGGCAGGCAGCATGAACCACAGAACGGCGTCGGAGAGCAGGAAGACGACGATCGTCGAGCCGACCGTCGCCACGAGCGCGAACGCGATCCTGGCAGTCGCCAGGCGAATCCGCGAGGGAACCGCCAGGGTCATCAGCTGGAATTGGCCCCGACCAGACCGGTAGTCCTGACCGCAGGCCAGGATCAGCAGCAGGGGGAAGAAGACGGCCATGCTCTGGTAGGGGGCCGAGAGAATCATGTCGTCCACATAACGGTCCAGCGGCACCGACGCCCCCAGGTCGTCCAGGACCATGCCGTCGTGGAACGTGGGCAGCGCCTCCCGGGCGAGGATCACGCCGTTGTAGGCGAAGTAGACGTTCAGGGCCGAGACAACGATGAGGCCGATCCACCAGGAGCGCAGGGTCAGTATCTTGATCGCCTCCATCGCGACGGCGGCGCGCCATGCCACGAGCGGGCTCTCCCCGGTGGGCGCCTCCTCCCGATGCGAAGACAATGCGGGGGCGACCACGGGATCAGATCCCTTCGGTCTTGTTCAGAAGGCGGAAGTACGCCTCCTCCAGGCTCGCACAGCCCGCGCTGACCCGATCGAGCGCGCCGTCGGCGATGACGCGGCCACGGGAGAGGATGACGACTCGATCCGTCATGCTCTCGAGTTCTCTCATGAGATGACTGGACACCAGCACGACACCGCCGCGGTCGGCATGGCCGCGAACCAGGGCGCGCAACCACCGGATACCATCGGGGTCGAGCCCGTTGAAGGGTTCGTCGAGGATCAGGGTCTGCGGATCGCCCAACAGGGCGGTGGCCATTCCCAAACGTTGTTTCATCCCCAGTGAATAACCCTTGACCCGCCTCCTGGCGTCTCCCGACAGGCCGACGAGATCAAGGACCTCACCGATCCGCGTGCTGGGAATCCGATTGCTCCGGGCCACCCACCTGAGCTGATCGACAGCACGGCGCTCCCCGTCGGGGACGATGCCGTCGAGGAGCGTACCGACCTGGCGCAGGGGGTACGGGCCCAGATCACGATACCTGCGCCCCGACACAAGGGCCTCCCCCGAGGTCGGCCTGGTCAACCCGACGAGCATGCGCAGGGTCGTGGTCTTGCCCGCCCCATTCGGGCCCACCAACCCGGTCACGCAGCCGTTCGGGGCCATGAACCCGACGCCATCGACGACCCGACGGCCCGAGTACTCCTTGACGAGATCGTGAGCGTCAATCATCGCGGCCCCTCCACCGCGGCCTGACCTCGATCGCCTTGTAGTACCCGGCCACCTGCTCGGGCTCGTCGACGGGGACGCCATCGACCTCCACCCAGGCATGAGCGAGAAACGGCGCCATCTGGAATCCAGTGCACCACACCGGGGTTCTTCTCACCAATCCACCGAGCAGCATCACCGCCACGGATCGTTGGAGGCATCCCTTCCCCGCGCACCTCCTGTTCACGACGTTCACGGCGTTGCGCCAGTCGGACACCTCATCCGCCCCGGCGGGAGAGGTGCCGCGGCACACGAATCCGAGGATCATCGAGATCACGGTCGGCGGCAGCAGGCAGATCGGCCGGGCCGCGGCGGCCGCCGCCCGAGCGGCCAGCCTCATGCGCGGCGCAGCCTCGCGACGGGCCTGGGGCATCAGCGGAGCGCTCACCCGGACCTCCTTATCAGATGCGCCCTGCGCAGGTCCGCCAGCAGACGTGCGCAGTCACGCAGGACCTGGTCCGGGTCGGCACCGGTGTCCCTCGCGATGTCAGCCCCCACCGCCTCAAGACGTCTTCCCCGTTCGAGCGCCTCGATGACGCGCACCGCCGTGTCGTTGACATGCCAGTAGACCCCTCGGACGGTGTCCAGGAGCACCACCCCCTCGGTGGTGGACGTGATGGTGACATTCTTGTTCAGAAGGCTCATTCCAGCTCCTCGTGTTCCCGGGGGAACCGAATCAGTGCCCGGCGGAGAAGGACCTGAGCCAGCGCTCCACCATCTCCACCCTCAGCAGATCCTCATAGCCCATGCCATCGGGCGAGTAGGCGGACAACTCCCGATTCAACGTGTCCAAATCGATCAGCCCCATGTCCGCCAGGACCGATCCCTCGGAGAGCAGTCCCCGGATCCTGGTCCGGGACGAGCTGAACGCCACAAATTTCTCGAACGAGTACTCGCCCTTGTCGCGTCGCTGAAAATAATCCACGGGCATGTTCTCCGGACGGGCCGCGGCCAGCAGGGGCTTGATCAAGCCGGCGCGGAATCTGTCCGCGATCCTCAAACGCATGGCGATCGCAGTCACACGATCATCCAAGTACGGACTGGCGAACCTCACCCCGGAATCGGCGGGCACCATCTGGCCAGTGCGCCGGATCAATGCGCCGTGATGAAGCGTGGCGCCCCTGACCTGATGCGAGGTGCGGTCCGGGTGGAGCATCAGGTCGGCTCGACCCGCATGTTGCAGCGTCCGCTCCGAAAACCTTTCCCGGGCCTCAGCAGTCAGATATCCGGGAAGTCTCATCGCCGGAACCCAGCGGGCACCCTCGACGAACATGTCAGAGGATCCCGCAGCGGCCCCGCGCGCGATTCGCAGCAGGTCCGATTCAGGTCCCTCATGCCGCATGACGTGCCGCACGACGGCACCGCGCCCAAACTTGTTCATCTGCCCCCACGAGAAGACATCACGCAGACCGCGCCGAACGTGCGAGTGCGCCATGGACCACGCCATCGCAGGCATCGCGGCGAAAAGCTCGTCCCCACCGTGTCCATTGACATGCGTCACCGTCCCGGAGCCCCTGTACAGTCGAACCATCTCATCGACGAGAGCAAGATGGCGGGCATCATCACTCGGCCCCTCGGGCATCCGCGCGAAGAGATCCCCCGTAAGTCTGTCCCAGTTCTCCTCGACCGTCATCGAGGCATAGTCATAAACCCTGTGCCTGCTCCCCACGTCCCGAGCCGCTCGATCCGACCAGATGCAGTCGGAGTTCGAGGCGTCGGCCGTCTTGAAGAACAGGGTGTTGATGTCCGCGGAGCACTGGCGGGCCGTGTAGACGAGGGTCGTGGAATCCAGGCCCCCCGACAGATCCATGCTCAGCACGTCTGACGATGACGCTGCCGAACTCACCGTTTCCAGCAGCGTGTCATGCAGCACGGGGGACAGGGACTCGACAGCATCATCCGGATCAGGAGTGCGCCACCACGAGACCTCGTCGACATCCCCGGCGGTCGTGATCCTCAACCAATTCCCCGGATGCACCATGTTGACCCCGTCCCAGATGACGCCCTCCGAGAACGGGTAATCCATCTGGGCCTCGGTCAGCCGGACGACCAGCTCATCCCGGTTCACCACGGGCCGGATCCGGCGGTACAGCGCCTCCTGCCGATCGCTGACGAGGATCTCACCCTCATGTCGAGCCCAGAAGACGGCACTCGTACCGCTTGCGGGTCCCTGAATCCTGACCGTACCCGAGGAGTCATGTGCAATGACCGGTCCCCCGTCATGCACAAGACCGCCCAGGTCGAGTTCCGCCACACAACCGCAATCAGCCGGTGACAGCACTGGCGAGGAGTCCCTCGCCCAGTCGGAGAAAGCAGTCACCTGGACATCCCGCGATCGCCATGTCCGCACGTGGGCATCCGCAGGAATGATCACCCTGCCGGCCCCCGGCGCAACCATGGGAGATGCTCCGTGAGATTCTTGCGCAGCACCTTCAACCGTCTGCCCGCACCTGCTTCCGCCGGTGACGTACAGGAACGACACGAGTGACTCCACCTCCACCTCGTACGTCAGGAATCGGGGGGGGGGGGGGGGCGCGGGGGGGGGCCCCCCCCCCCCACCGGCCCCCAAACGGCGGGGAGCAAGACAAGAACACAACAC
>NZ_CAUTOU010000024.1:0-29884 GCF_963539965.1 uncultured Propionibacterium sp. | reverse complement strand
GAGGCGCGCGCCAGCGGCCGGGTCGGCGGCGTCGCGGCCCCGACGGGCGGGCGCGCCGAGCGGACGTTGAGCGACCTGCTCGCCGCGCACGCCGACGTCGTCATCCTCATCGCGGCGCGCATGAGCGGCGCGCGCCTGCGCCAGGTTGTCCGAGTCGTCCCCCTCGTCTCGGCGACCCGCTGGGTCTCGGGCGTCGACTCGGTCGTCTGCGACGATGAGGCGGGCGCGGGCCTTCTCGTCGACCACCTCACCGGCCTCGGGCACGACCGGATCGTCATGATGGCCCCGCCGTGGCGATCCAGCGCACGGGTCGCCGGCTACCGTGCGGCGATGGAGCGCGCGGGCCTGGCCCCGCGCATCCTCGACGTCGGCCACGATCACGACGCCGCGACCGCGGCGACGCTCTCGCTCCTCGCGGAGACCGAGCCGCCAACGGCGATCATGGCCCACAACGACGTCATGGCGTACTCCGTGCTCGACGCCGCAGCGGCATGCGGGACGCGGGTCCCGGAGGAGCTCGCCGTCACCGGCTACGACGACCTCCCGCAGTCGGCCACGCACATGCTGTCCCTCACGAGCGTGGACCAGCACGCCTACGAGATCGGCCGACGCAGCGTCATACGGGCGTGCTCCCTCCTGGACGGGACGGACGAGGGCCCTCTTCCCGCTCTCACGCCGGTTCTCGTGCCGCGGGGCTCGACGGCCGCACGGGCCACGGCCGACAGGACCCGGCGCGGGGCCGCCCGCTGACTCGATGAGCGATTCTGATCCCGATGGGCTTGCGGCCCCCGCACGTGCGGGGGCCGCAAGCCGTGAAGACGGCATCGCTCGCCGACGCCCCGGTGCCCGACGACGTCGTGCGGGCTCCTGCCGGAACGCCGCGAGGGCCCTCAGGGCGTCGGGGCCCTGTCGTGCCGGCGGGTGCGCCCGCTCCTCGCCGGCGGCCGGCTCGTGCCCGGCACGCGGGTCGGACGGTACCCCGGAGGTCCGCCGGGGGAGCCCGATCGCCCGCGCCCGGCGCTATCGTTCACGGTGTGAGCGAGGACCTGTTCGGCGCGGTGACGCCCGCCCGGGAGCCGCACGGCCTGGGCGGCTCACTGGGCGATGCCGTCAACCCCGACGCGCCGCTGGCGGTGCGCATGCGCCCGCGTACGCTCGACGAGATCGTCGGCCAGAAGCAGCTGCTGGCACCCGGCTCCCCGCTGCGCCGCCTGGCCGAGGGCCGGGCCTCGATGAGCGTCTTCCTGTGGGGGCCGCCCGGTGTCGGCAAGACGACGATCGCCTCGGTCGTCTCGCATGTCACCAACCGCCGTTTCGTCGAGATCTCCGCGGTCACCGCCGGCGTCAAGGACGTGCGCCGCGAGCTCGACACCGCCCGCAGGGAGCTGGCCCACGGGCGCTCCACCGTCCTGTTCGTCGACGAGGTGCACCGCTTCAGCAAGGCCCAGCAGGACGTCCTCCTGCCGGCGGTCGAGAACCGCATCATCACTCTCATCGCGGCGACCACCGAGAACCCGTCCTTCTCGGTCATCTCGCCGCTCCTGTCGCGTTCGCTGCTGCTGACCCTGACCCCGCTGTCGTCCGACGACATCAACGAGCTCGTCGACCGGGCGCTGAGCGACGAGCGCGGCCTGCGCACCCCCGACGGCGGCCGCTACACGATCACCGGCGAGGCCCGCGCGGACCTGCTGCGGCTGAGCGGCGGGGACGCCCGCCGCGTCCTGACCTATCTGGAGGAGGCGGCCGCCGGTGCCACCGCGGGGGACACCGCCGCGATCTCATCGGCGATCCTCGCCCGCTCGGTCGACAGGGCCGCCGTCCGCTACGACCGGGACGGGGACCAGCACTACGACGTCATCAGCGCCTTCATCAAGTCGGTGCGCGGCTCCGACCCGGACGCCGCCCTGCACTGGCTGGCGCGCATGATCGAGGCGGGGGAGGACCCGCGCTTCATCGCCCGCCGGCTCGTCGTCCTGGCGAGCGAGGACATCGGCATGGCCGCTCCGAGCGTCCTGCAGACCGCCGTCGCCGCGGCGCAGGCCGTGCAGCTCATCGGCATGCCCGAGGCCCGCATCAATCTGGCCCAGGCGACGATCGCGGCGGCCACCGCGCCCAAGTCGAACGCCGTCGTCACGGCGATCGACGGCGCCCTCGGCGATGTGCGCGCGGGCCGGGCGGGCCCTGTCCCCGCCCACCTGCGCGACGCCCACTACGACGCAGCGGCCGACTACGGACACGGCGTCGACTACCGCTACGCCCACGACTGGCCGCACGGCGTGGCGCCCCAGCAGTACCTGCCCGACGAGCTGGTCGGCACCCGCTACTACCGGCCCACCGGCCACGGCAACGAGCAGCTGGTGGCCGAGAGGCTGGAGACGATCCGTGCCATCCTGGCCGACCGGTCGGGCGCCGCCGACCCGACCGGCGGGCCGGGCAGCGACGGGGCGCGCGGTCAAGGCGCCTGAGAGGGGGCCCGACGGGGCGCACGGGTCCGGACGTGCCGACGGGCCCGTGGCCGGGGCCAGAGCGGGCAGGAGCGAATACGGCCCCCGACCCGCGTGGCCACGGTGGTCCGCCAGGCGGGCCAGAGGTGAGGGATGCGGCCGGACAGGCGGTGGCAGGCAGTAGGATGAGGATTCGGCGCTCAGTACCGGATGAGCGCTCTGCTCCGAGTGCATGAGGGAAAGGCACTATGAAAGCTGCTGAGATCGGCCGTCGCTTCCAGGACTTCTTCGTCTCCAAGGGGCACGCCGCCGTACCGAGCGCCTCCCTGCTGTACAACGATCCCACGCTGCTGTTCGTCAATGCGGGCATGGTGCCCTTCAAGCCGTACCTGATGGGCGAGGAGCCCTCGCCCTGGAAGCGCGCGACGAGCATCCAGAAGTGCGTGCGCACCCTCGACATCGACGAGGTCGGCAAGACCACCCGCCACGGCACCTTCTTCCAGATGCTGGGCAACTTCAGTTTCGGCGACTACTTCAAGGAGGAGGCCATCGAGTACGCCTGGGAGTGGGTCACGGGCCCACGCGAGGACGGCTGCCTCGGTTTCGCCCCCGACAAGGTCTGGGTCACGGTCCTCGGCCCAGGCCACCATCCGGACTACCCCGACGGCGACGTCGAGGCCCGCGAAGCCTGGTTGAAGGTCGGCGTTCCCGCCGGGCACATCCAGGGCCGCGCCCTCAAGGACAACTACTGGCACATGGGCGTCCCCGGCCCCGGCGGCCCCTGCTCGGAGGTCTACATTGACCGCGGGCCCGAGCACGGCCCCGATGGCGGCCCCGTGGTCGACGAGGACCGCTTCCTGGAGATCTGGAATCTCGTGTTCGAGACCGAGGAGCTGTCCGCCGTGCGCGCCAAGGACGACTTCGACATCGCCGGGCCCATCGCCACCCGCAACATCGACACCGGCGCCGGCCTGGAGCGCATCGCCTATCTCATGCAGGGCGTCGACAACATGTACGAGACCGACGAGGTCTTCCCCGTCATCGCCCGCGCCGCCCGGATGGCCGGCAAGACCTACGACGAGGAGCACGACGACGACGTGCGGCTGCGCATCGTCGGCGACCACGTCCGCAGCGCGCTCATGCTCATGACCGACGGGGTGCGACCCGGCAACGAGGCCCGCGGCTACGTGCTGCGCCGTCTCATGCGCCGCTCGATCCGCTCGATGCGCCTGCTGGGCGTCCAGGAGCCCTCGCTGGTGGAGCTGCTCGACGTCTCGCGCTCGTGCATGCACACCACCTATCCCGAGATCGACGAGGCCTGGGAGCGCATCGAGGACGTCGCCGCGGCCGAGGAGGCCACCTTCGCCCGCACCCTGAACTCCGGCACCCAGCTGTTCGACATGGCGGTGGCCGAGACCAAGGCCTCCGGCGCCCTCGTGCTGCCGGGCGACAAGGCCTTCCAGCTGCACGACACCTACGGCTTCCCGATCGACCTGACCCTGGAGATGGCCGCCGAGCAGGGCCTGCAGGTGGACGAGGAGTCCTTCCGCTCCCTCATGGACGCCCAGCGCGCCCGCGCCAAGGCGGACGCCCGCTCCAAGAGGGCCACCACGGCCGGCACCGAGGCCTATGCGCAGCTGCGCGCCGGCGGCGAGACGAACTTCGTCGGCTACTCCGAGCTCGACATCCCCACCAGGGTCCGCGGCCTGATCGCCGGCGGCCAAGTGGTCGACCACGTGGCCGCCGGCCAGACGGTCGAGATCGTCCTCGAGGAGACCCCCTTCTACGCCGAGATGGGCGGCCAGGATTCCGATGCCGGCGTCATCAGGGCCCCCAGCGGCGAGTTCGAGGTCATCGACGTCCAGCGCCCGGTCCCGGGGCTGATCGTCCACACCGTCAGGACCGGCAGCGAACTGGCCGTCGGCGACGAGGTCCAGGCAGCCGTCGACGCCTTCCACCGCCAGGGCTCCTGCCAGGCGCACTCGGCCACGCACATCCTGCACGCCGCGCTGCGCCAGCTCGTCGGCCCGACCGCCACGCAGGCCGGCTCCTACAACAGGCCCGGTTACCTGCGCTTCGACTTCGGTGCCACGCACGGCCTGCCCGACCAGCTGGTCGCCGAGATCGAGGCCCGCTGCAACGAGGCCATCCGCGACGACCTCGAGGTGCGCGCCACACAGATGCCGCTCGAACGGGCCCGGTCGATGGGGGCCATGGCGATGTTCGGCGAGAAGTACCCCGACATCGTCCGCGTCGTCGAGATGGACGGCGCATGGAGCCGTGAACTCTGCGGCGGCACCCATGTCGCCCACTCCAGCCAGATCGGCCTGCTGAACCTGATCACCGAGCAGTCCGTCGGCGCGGGGACCCGCCGGATCGAGGCCCTGGTCAGCACCGACGCCTTCGAGCACATGGCCGGCGAACGCACGCTCGTCAACCAGCTCACCGGCATGCTGCGCGTCCGGCCCGACCGGCTCGTCGAGCGCGTCGGTTCCCTGGTCGACGACCTGAAGACCGCGCAGAAGCAGATCGAGGACATGAGGAAGGCCCAGCTGCTCGCCGGGGCCGGCACCATCGCCGAATCGGCCAAGGACATGTGGGGCGTCGCATTCGCGGCCCGGCACCTGGTCGGCGTCGAGGACGGCTCCCTGCGCACTCTGGCCGGCGACGTGCGCGACCGGTTCGACGACCGTCCGGCAGTCGTGGCCCTGGTCGGCGGCAGCGAGGCCAAGGCCGCCATCGTCGTGGCGACCAACCCGGCCGCCCGCGACAGGGGGCTGAAGGCCGGCGACCTCGTCCGCGAGGGCGCCGCCAGGCTCGGCGGCAGGGGCGGCGGCAGGGACGACCTGGCCCAGGGCGGCGGCACCGACACCGCCAGGACGGCCGAGGCCCTCCAGGCCGTCGAGTACGCGGTCGGGCATGTCCTCCTCGGCTGAGGGCCGGGCCCCGGCCGGGCCGGACCGCGCACCGGCATGGCGTCCCGGGGTGCGCCTGGGCCTCGACTGGGGCGGGGCCCGCATCGGTGTGGCCGCCTGCGACCGGGACGGCATCCTGGCCTACCCGGTCGAGACGGTGCGCAACGACGGGGGCGTGATGACCTCCATCCGGGCGCTCGTGGCGCAGTACGATCCGATCGAGATCGTCATGGGTCTGCCCACGGACCTGCGCGGCAACAAGGCCGGGGTGGCGGCCCGCGCCATGCGCAAGAACGCGCGGCGGGTCAGCGCCGAGTGCAACCGCCCGGTGCGGATGCTCGACGAGCGGCTCACCACCGTTACGGCCGCCCGTCGGCTGGCCGAGACCGGGAGGGACGCCCGCGCGCGCAAGCCCCTCATCGACCAGGCGGCCGCCGTGGCGATCCTGGAACAGGCCATCGACATGGAGAAACGTGACGGAGCGGCACCGGGCGAGGTCATCGACAGGGCCTGAGTCCGATACAGTGGCAGGCCAGATGGGGAGGTGGCGCAATGAAGCCGAAGCGGGCTGCCGACAACGATCTCGACGACTTCTTCGCAGAACCCGGTCGGGCACGCGCCTCGCGCTACTCCGACGAGGATGACGAGTCCCACGACGGGGGGGCCAGCCGGGCCGAGGGCGGGGACTCCGGGGCCGGAGGGCTCGGCGCCGACCTGCTGGGCGGCGAGGCCTCGATCCTCCCCGCCGGGCGGGCGAGGCGCAGTGCCGGCTCCTGGGCCAGGTCGATCATCGCGGTGCTCCTGTCGATCGCCGTCATCGGAGGCGGCGGGTACCTCGGCTTCCAGAAGGCCTCGCAGGCCTGGACGAGCTACCGGGGCGTCGACTACGACGGCTCCGGCGACGAGTCCACCTCCGTGCCGGTGACCATCCGCGAGGGCATGACGATCACCGAGATGGGCGACACCCTCGCCGCCAACCAGGTGGTCGCCTCGTCCAGGGCCTTCGTGCGCATCGCCAACGAGGACGGGCGCTCGAACGGCATCCATGCGGGCACCTACCTGATGAGGCAGCACATGTCGGCCCGGTCGGCGCTCGACTTCCTCGTCGACCCCGGCAACCTGGCGACGAACCTCATCACGCTCCGCGAGGGCCTGCGCAACTCCGAGGTCTTCGCCCAGCTGAGCCAGACGACCGGCATCCCCGTGGCGGATTTCGAGACGGCCGCCGGGGACACCGCCGCACTCGGGCTGCCCGACTACGCCCAGGGCAATGCCGAGGGCTATCTGTTCCCCGAGACCTACACCTACGATCCGGCCGACACGGCCGTCGACGTGCTCACGAAGATGGTCGCCCAGTTCAAACGGATCGCCGCCGAGGAGGATCTCGTCGACAAGGCCGCGGCGCTGGGCCATTCGCCGCACGACGTGGTCGTCGTGGCCTCGATCATCGAGAAGGAGACCACGAACTTCGACTACGGCCCGCAGATCGCCGAGGTCTTCTACAACCGTCTCGGCAGGAACGTGAAACTGCAGTCGGACGCGACGGTCATCTATGCCAACGACATGAGCGGGAGCCTCACGACCACCGACGAGGAGCGCGCGGTCGACTCGCCGTACAACACCTACGTGAAGGACGGCCTGCCCCCGGGGGCCATCTCGAACCCGGGGCGTCAGGCGCTGCACTCGGCGCTCAATCCGGCCGCCGGCGACTACATGTTCTTCGTCGCGGTCAACCCGGACACCGGCGAGACCAGGTTCGCCGACACCGAGGAGGAGCACGCGGCCAATGTCGCGCAGTTCCAGGCCTGGTGCCAGGAGAACGCCGACAGGTGCGGCGGGTAGCCTCCCCGGCCGGCGGGCCCCGGGGCCCGCGCCGATCGTGTCCACGTCCGCAATCCCCCGGTGGAGGCACCCGGCCGGCTGGGATACTTGACACCATGCTGCGTTATCTCACCGCCGGGGAGTCCCACGGCCGGGCGCTCGTCGCCACCCTCGACGGCATCCCGGCCCATGTGCGCGTCTCCTCCGACGACATCCGCCGGGCGCTGGCCCGCCGCCGTCTGGGCGCCGGCCGCGGTGCGCGCATGACGTTCGAGGCCGACGAGGTGACGGTGATCGCCGGTCTCCGCCACGGCCAGACCCTGGGCTCGCCGGTCGCGATCGTCGTCGGCAACACCGAGTGGCCCAGATGGGAGCGGGTGATGAGCCCCGACGAGGTCGACCCGGCCGAGCTCGAGGGCCTCGCCCGCAATGAGGCCCTCACCCGCCCGCGCCCCGGCCACGCCGACCTGGCGGGCATGCAGAAGTACGACTGGGCCGAGGCCCGCCCGCTGCTCGAGCGCGCCAGCGCCCGCGAGACCGCGGCCCGCGTCGCCATCGGCCAGGTGGCCAGGAACTTTCTCGCCCAGGGCTTCGGCATCACCGTCCTGAGCCATGTCGTCGAGCTCGGCGGCATCGCCGCCGCGATCGATGAGCTGCCGCGCATGGCCGATCTCGACCTCATCGACGCCGACCCGGTGCGCTGCTTCGACCCGCGGGCCTCCGAAGCCATGCAGGCCGAGATCGAGGCCTGCCGCAGGGACGGCGACACGCTCGGCGGCATCGTCGAGGTGCTCGCCTGGGGCTGCCCGCCCGGGCTGGGCGCGATGCGCGAGGGCGACACCCGTCTGGATGCCAGGCTCGCCCACGCCCTCATGGGCATCCAGGCCATCAAGGGCGTGGAACTCGGCGACGGCTTCGAGCTGGCCCGTGTGCGCGGTTCCGAGGCCCACGACGAGATCGTCAACGGCCCCGAGGGCATCAGACGCTCCACCCGCCACGCCGGCGGCACCGAGGCCGGCATGAGCACGGGCGAGGTGCTGCGCGTGCGCGCCGCCATGAAACCGATCGCCACGATCCCGCGCGCCATGCGCACCATCGACGTGCGCACCGGCGAGGAGGCCGCGGCCCACCACCAGCGCTCCGACGTCTGCGCGGTCCCGGCCGCCGGCGTCGTCGCGGAGGCCATGGTCGCCCTGACGCTCGCCGAGGCCTGTCTGGACAAGTTCGGCGGCGACTCGCTCGGCGAGTGCCGCCGCAATCACCAGGCCTACCTGTCGCAGCTGTCGGGCCGCGGCCTGTCGGTGCAGCAGTGAACGCGGCACGACCCGCCGGCCCCGGCCGGAGGGAGGAGGGCCAGTCATGACCGCCGTCGACTTCGCCACCGAGAAGCCCCACCGGGCCGTCATCGCACCGGGCGCCCTCGAGCACCTGGGCGAGCACGTCGGCGATGCATCGGGAGTCGCCATCCTCCACGCCCCGCCCCTGGCCCGCGCGGCCCGGCGGGCCGCGGCCATCGTGCGCGCCGCGGGCGCGGAGCCCGTCCTGGTCGAGCTGCCCGCGGGCGAGAGCGCCAAGACCCCCGGGGTGCTCGCCGACTGCTGGAGCGCCCTGGCCGTCGCCGGCTTCACCCGCAGCGACCTCGTCGTCGGCATCGGCGGGGGGGCGACCACCGATCTGGCCGGCTTCATCGCCGCCACCTGGATGCGCGGCATCAGCTGGGTGAGCGTGCCCACCACGGTCCTGGCGATGGTCGATGCGGGCATCGGCGGCAAGACGGGCGCCGATCTGCCCGAGGGAAAGAACCTCATCGGCGCCTTCTGGGAGCCCTCGGCCGTCCTGGAGGACACCGATCTGCTCGCCACCTTGCCGATCGAGGAGCTGCGCGCCGGCCTCGGCGAGGTCATCAAGCACGGATTCATCGCCGACGAGCGCACGCTCGAACTCATCTCGGCGGCCCCGGCCGAGGCCCTCGACCCGGCCAGTGCCCTCATCGGCGAGCTCATCGTGCGCTCCGTGCGGGTCAAGGCCGGCGTCGTCGGTGCGGACCTGCGCGAGGCCACCTCGGTGGGCGACAGGGTCGGGCGCGAGCAGCTCAACTACGGCCACACCATGGGCCACGCGATCGAGGCCGGTGAGCACTTCACCCGTCGGCACGGCGAATGCGTGGGCCTGGGCATGGTCTTCGCCGCCGAACTGGCCCACCGCACCGTCGGGCTGAGCGCCGAGCACGTGGAACGGCACCGTCGGATGCTCGAGCTGGTCGGCCTGCCCACGCACTACCGGGGGATCGGCTGGGAGCAGGCCCGCGAGCTCATGGCCCGCGACAAGAAGGCGCGCGGCGCCACCCTGCGCTTCGTCGGCCTGCGCGCACCCGGTCGCGTCACGATGATCGTCGATCCGCCCGAGCGGGCGCTGCTCGGGGCCTGGAACGCCCTGACCCGGTGAGGCCGCCATGTACGTCCCCGACCACTTCGCCTTCGGCGCCGGCGAGCTCGGCGCCCTTCTGCACCGTGTCGGCGCCGGCGACCTGATCACGAGCGGGCCCGGCGGCCTCGACGCCACCTTCCTGCCCTGGAGCTACGCCCCCGACGAGGGCGCCTGCGGCGTCCTGCGCACGCACGTGGCGAGGATCAACACCCAGTGGCGCGAGCAGGGTCCCGCGATGGTGATCCTGCACGGCCCGGACGACTACATCGACCCGTCCGACCACGAGGGCCCGGGGCAGGTGCCCACCTGGAATTACATCACCATGCACGTGCGCGGCACGCTCATCGCCCACGAGGAGCCGGAGTGGATCATCGACTCGCTCGACGAGCTGGTCGGCGCCCAGCCGACCGGGTGGAGCACGGACGAGATGGGCCCCGAGCGGCTCGCGGCCATGGTCGCCGCGATCGTCGGCGTCGAGCTGCGCATCACCTCGATCACCGGCAAGGCCAAGATGAGCCAGAATCGCCCCAGCAGTGACATCGACGCCCTGGCCGACTCACTGGCGACGCGCCGCAGCCGGGACGAGGAGTCGCAGTACCCGCGCCCGTCCGCCGAGACCATCGAGTACCTGCGCGGACCCTCCCGGGACCACGCCCTGGCCCGTGAACAGGCGGTCGAGCGCGCACGCGCCACGAGGAGGCCCGGCGGATCCGTCGGCTAGGATTGTCGACCGCGGCCGCGTGCCGCTCGGCCGGCCGTCGGTTCACGGTGCGCGCCATCGCCGAGGGCGGGCGCACGCCGCCATCGCGGCCCGTTGACAACTGTGCGAAAGGCTTTCACCAGTGGCTACGACCAATGACATCAAGAACGGCACCGTGCTGAACCTCGACGGTCAGCTCTGGCAGGTCCTGTGGTTCCAGCACCACAAGCCGGGCAAGGGCAACACCGTCGTCCGAACCAAGATAAAGAACGTGCTGAACGGCAAGGTCGTCGATCGCACCTTCCCCGCCGACACCAAGATCGAGACGGCCCAGGTGGACCGTCGCGACATGCAGTACCTGTACAACGACGCCAGCGGCTACGTCTTCATGGACACCGACACCTACGAGCAGCTCACCATCGCCGAGGACGTCATCGGCGACGACAGGGACTATCTGCTCGAGGGCACGACCGTCACGGTCGCGACCAACGAGGAGAACCCCCTGTACATCGACCTGCCGGCCGCCGTCGAGGTGGAGGTCACCTACACCGAGCCCGGTCTGCAGGGCGACCGCTCCACCGGGGGCACCAAGCCCGCCACCGTCGAGACCGGCACACAGGTCCAGGTGCCGCTGTTCATCACCACCGGAGAGCGCATCAGGATCAGCACGGCCGATGGCTCCTACCTCGGCCGCGTCCAGGGCTGATGAGCGGGAACGACGAGCCGATCATCGAGCTGGCGCCGGGGGAGCACCCCCCGGTGCCCGGCGCGGTGAAAGTGGCCAGTACCGATTTCGCGGGCGCCCGCCACTCCACGCGCACCAAGGCCCGCAAACAGGCGCTCGACATCCTGTTCCAGGCCGAGCTGCGCGACGAATCCGTCGACGCGGTGCTGGAGCGCCGGGCCGGGCAGGGCGAGCCGGACATGCGCGAGTTCGCCGCCACGATCCTGCACGGTTACTGGGAGCACGCCGGCGAGGTCGACCAGCGCGTCGCCGAGTGCATCAGCGGCGACTGGGCGCTCGAGCGCATGCCCCGCGTCGACCGCAATCTGGCCCGCATCGCCATGTGGGAGCTGGACTTCACCGGGATCGCCCCGAAGATCGCCATCAGCGAGGCGCTCGAACTCGCCAACGAGTTGAGCAGCGACGAATCGGTCGCCTTCCTCAACGGCCTGCTGAACAAGGCCCTGACCACGCGATCCGGATGAGTCCGGGCCGGGCGGCCCCGACGGGTCCGAGCGACGGGGCCCGTCTCGGACGCGCCGCCGGCGGCGGGCGCGCAACCCTTGCGCTGGTATCGTTCGCCGCGGGCCCCGCCTCGGTCCTGCACTCGCGAACCGCCCCGGGCAGGGAAGGATGGTCATGAACGCGCACGGAGAAGACGCGATTCTGGTTCTCGAGGACGGCCGTGTCTTCCACGGCCAGGCGTTCGGGGACACCGGTGAGACGTTCGGCGAGGCGGTGTTCGCCACCGGCATGTCCGGCTACCAGGAGACCCTCACCGATCCCAGCTACTACGGTCAGGTGGTCGTGGCCACCGCGCCCCACATCGGCAATACCGGGTGGAACGACGAGGACGACGAGTCCGCCCGCATCTGGGTCGCCGGGTATGCCGTGCGCGACCCGGCCCGGATGCCCTCGAACTGGCGCAGCGAGCGAAGCCTGGACGAGGAGCTCGTCAAGCAGGGCGTCGTCGGCATCAGCGGCATCGACACCCGCGCGCTGACCCGTCATCTGCGCGAGCGCGGCGCCATGCGCGTGGGCATCAGCTCCACCGGCACGGACGCCGGCTCCTTGCTGGCCCGGGTCAGGCGGGCCCCGCAGATGACCGGTGCCGATCTGGTCGGTCGCGTCACCGCCGCCGAGCCCTACGTGGTGCCGGCCCCGGGCGGGAAGAGGCTCACCGTCGCCGCCCTCGACCTCGGCATCAAGTCCATGACCCCGCGCCGCCTGTCCGAGCGCGGCATCGAGGTGCACGTGCTGCCCGCCACCACCGGCTGGGAGCAGGTGAGGGCCATCGGCCCGGACGGCCTGTTCCTGTCCAACGGCCCCGGCGATCCGTCCACCGCCGGGGCGGCCGCCGAGCTGTGCCGCGAGGCGCTGACCGCCGGCCTGCCGCTGTTCGGCATCTGCATGGGCAACCAGGTGCTCGGCCGCGCGCTGGGCTTCGGCACCTACAAGCTCAAGTACGGTCACCGCGGCATCAACCAGCCGGTCATCGACCGCGCCACCGGCAGGATCGAGATCACCGCGCACAACCACGGTTTCGCCGTCGCCGCGCCCGTCGACCACCCGGTCGACACCCCCTACGGACGCGTCGAGGTCTCGCACGTCTGCCTGAACGACGACGTCGTCGAGGGCCTGCGACTGACCCGCGGCGGCAGTCTCGCCGCCTTCTCGGTGCAGTACCACCCCGAGGCCGCGGCCGGCCCGCACGACGCCGCGCACCTCTTCGACGCGTTCGCCCGGATGATGACCGATCACCGGACCGGGGCGGGGGAGCAGGCCTGATGCCCAAGCGCACCGACATCTCGTCCATCCTCGTCATCGGCTCCGGCCCGATCGTCATCGGCCAGGCCGCCGAGTTCGACTACTCCGGCACCCAGGCCTGCCGTGTCCTGCGCGACGAGGGTTACCGCGTCATCCTGGTGAACTCCAATCCGGCCACGATCATGACGGACCCCGAGTTCGCCGATGCCACCTACATCGAGCCGATCACCCCCGAGTTCGTCGAGAAGGTCATCGCCGCCGAGCGCCCCGACGCCCTGCTGGCCACCCTCGGCGGCCAGACGGCCCTGAACACGGCCATCTCGCTGCACGAGTCCGGGGCGCTCGAGGAGTACGGCGTCGAGCTCATCGGCGCCAGCATCGACGCGATCCAGCGCGGCGAGGACCGCGAGCAGTTCAAACGGATCGTCGAGGGCCTCGCGGTAGGCGGCCCCGAGGTCGCCCGCTCCCGCACCTGCCATCGCCTCGAGGACGTCGAGCAGGCCGCCGAGGAGCTCGGTTACCCGCTCGTGCTGCGCCCCAGCTACACGATGGGCGGCGTCGGCTCCGGCTTCGCGCACGACCACGACGAGCTCGTCGCGATGGCGGCCACAGGCCTGGACGCCAGCCCCGTCACGGAGATCCTGATCGAGGAGTCGGTCCTCGGCTGGAAGGAGTTCGAGCTCGAGGTCATGCGCGACAAGGCGGACAACGTCGTGATCGTGTGCTCCATCGAGAACGTCGACCCGATGGGCGTCCACACCGGCGACTCGATCACCGTGGCCCCGGTCATGACGCTGACCGACCGGGAATACCAGCGCATGCGCGACGTCGGCATCGGGATCATCCGGGCCGTCGGCGTCGACACCGGCGGCTGCAACATCCAGTTCGCGGTCAACCCCGACAACGGCCGCCTGATCGTCATCGAGATGAACCCGCGCGTCTCGCGCTCCTCGGCCCTGGCCTCAAAGGCAACCGGCTTCCCGATCGCCAAGATCGCCGCCAAGGTCGCCGTCGGCTACACGCTCGACGAGATCCCCAACGACATCACCCGGCAGACGCCGGCCAGCTTCGAACCCGCCCTCGACTACGTCACCGTCAAGGTGCCGCGGTTCGCCTTCGAGAAATTCCCCTACGCCGACTCCACGCTGACCACCCACATGAAGTCGGTCGGCGAGGCCATGGGCATCGGCCGCGACTTCACCGAGGCCCTCGGCAAGGCCCTGCGCTCCACCGAGCAGGGCTCCGGGTTCTGGCTGTCCGACCGTTTCGGCGGCGACGCCGACGCCGTCTGCCGGTCCCTGGCCCGCCCGCACGACGGACGGGTCCTGGAGATCGGCGAGGCGCTGCGCGCCGGCGTCAGCACCGAGAGGCTCTTCGAGATCACCGGCATCGA
Organism: uncultured Propionibacterium sp.; assembly: GCF_963539965.1. Lineage (NCBI taxonomy): Bacteria > Bacillati > Actinomycetota > Actinomycetes > Propionibacteriales > Propionibacteriaceae > Propionibacterium > uncultured Propionibacterium sp. The sequence goes on along the minus strand of NZ_CAUTOU010000024.1, from coordinate 15,693 downwards.
CCCGTGGTTCCTCGACCAGCTGGCCCTCATCCAGGAGGTCGGCGAGCAGGTCCGCACCGCCGATGCGCTCGACGGGCGCCTGCTGCGCAAGGCCAAGCGCCACGGCATCTCCGACCGGCAGATCGCCGTCCTGCGCGGCCTCGACGAGGCCCAGGTGCGCGCCCGGCGTTGGGAGCTGGGCGTCCGCCCCGTCTACAAGACGGTCGACACCTGCGCCGCCGAGTTCGCCGCCCGCACGCCGTACCACTACTCGAGCTACGACGAGGAGACCGAGGTCGCCCGGCGCAGCAGGCCCGCCGTGCTCATCCTCGGTTCGGGGCCCAACCGCATCGGCCAGGGCATCGAGTTCGACTACTCCTGCGTCCACGCGGCCCACGTGCTCAGCGCCAACGGCTACGAGTCGGTCATGGTCAACTGCAATCCCGAGACCGTCTCCACCGACTACGACACCTCCGACCGCCTGTACTTCGAGCCGCTGACCCTCGAGGACGTCCTGGAGGTCTACCAGGCCGAGTGCCAGGTCGGCCCCGTCGCCGGTGTCATCGTCCAGCTCGGCGGCCAGACCCCGCTGCGCCTGAGCCAGCAGCTCAAGAACGCCGGCGTGCCGATCGTCGGCACCACGCCCGAGGCGATCTTCCTGGCGGAGGACCGCGAGGCCTTCGAGAGGGTGCTCGACGATGCGGGGCTGCCCGCTCCGAGGTACGGCATGGCCACCAGCTTCGAGCAGGCCCGGGCCGTCGCCGAGGGCATCGGCTACCCGGTGCTCGTACGCCCCAGTTATGTGCTCGGCGGCCGCGGCATGGAGATCGTCTACGACGAGCCCTCACTGGCCGGCTACATCGAGAACTCCACGCTCATCGGCCCCGACTCCCCGGTTCTGGTCGACCGCTTCCTCGACGACGCCATCGAGATCGACGTCGACGCGCTCTACGACGGCACCGAGCTGTACGTCGGCGGCATCATGGAGCACATCGAGGAGGCCGGCATCCACTCCGGCGACTCGGCCTGCTCGCTGCCCCCGGCCACGCTCGGCGATGCGGTCCTCGAGCACATCCGCGCCAGCACCGAGGCCGTCTCCAGGGGCGTCGGCGTGCGGGGCCTGATCAACATCCAGTACGCCCTGGCCGCCGACACCCTGTACGTCATCGAGGCCAACCCGCGCGCCTCGCGCACCGTTCCGTTCGTCTCGAAGGCCACCAACACCCAACTGGCCAAGGCCGCGACGCTCATCATGCTCGGCTCCTCGATCGCCGACCTGCGTGCCGGGGGCATGCTGCGCCCCCGGCACGACGGCGCCGCCCGCTGGCGCGGCATGCCGATCGCCGTCAAGGAGGCCGTCATGCCGTTCAGCCGCTTCCTGACCAAGCAGGGCCGCAGCGTCGACACGCTGCTCGGACCCGAGATGCGCTCCACCGGCGAGGTCATGGGCATCGATCGCACCTTCGGCGTGTCCTTCGCCAAGGCCCAGGACGCCGTCTACGGCTCGCTGCCCACCGGGGGCACCGTATTCGTCTCGGCGGCGAACCGCGACAAGCGCCACATCATCCTGCCGCTCAAGGAACTGGCGCAGATGGGCTTCACAGTCCTCGCCACCGAGGGCACCGCGAGCGTGCTGATGATGCACGACATCGACGTGACCACCGTGCGCAAGCACACGGAGGGCCGGGGCCCGAACGGCGAGCCCACCATCGTCGATCTCATCGAGGCCGATGAGGTCTCGCTGATCTTCAACACACCCACCGGTGAGACCCGCGGCGGGCGGCCCCGCGGCGACGGCTACGAGATCCGCACGGCGGCCATCGGCCACGGCGTGCCCTCGATCACCACCGTCCAGGCGCTCGAATCGGCCGTTCAGGCGATCCAGGCGGTGCGCAGCGGGGGCGTCTCGGTGCGCTCGCTCCAGGCGTGGGGCACCGACATGGACGAGCACTTCGCCCAGGCCGACTGAAACAATCACATCCAGGGGCCGCGACCGCGGGCCGCTGACGAGAACGAGGAGACCGGTCATGCCCAGTGCCGACGAGCTGTACGTGCGCGCCGTCCGTTACGGCTACCACGGCGTCATCCGTCCCGTACTGTTCCGGATGCACGGCGGGGACCCCGAGAAGATCCATGGCCAGCTCGTCTCGACGATGGGCCATCTGCCCGAGTCGTTGCTCGGCGTCGTCGAGCGCCTCATCGGCCAGGACCGCGACCCGGTCGACATCGCCGGAATCCACTTCCCGGGCCGCGTCGGCGTCGCCGCCGGCCTCGACAAGGACGCCGTGGCCGCCTGCGTGTGGGCCTCGCTGGGCTTCGGATTCGCCGAGCTCGGCACCGTCACCCGCCACGCCCAGCCCGGCAATCCGCGCCCGCGCCTGTTCCGCCTGGTCAAGTCCGAGGCGATCATCAACCGGATGGGTTTCAACAACAACGGCGCCGAGGCCATGGCCGTCAAGCTCGATGACGCCGGTGTCAGACGCGGCAACAACCGCCTCGGCGCGCCCGTGGGCGTCTCCGTCGGCAAGACGAAGAAGACCCCGCTCGGGGAGGCCGTACCCGACTACCTGTTCAGCCTCGAGACCCTGGCCCCGTACGCCGACTACATCGCCATCAACGTCTCGAGCCCCAATACGCCGGGGCTGCGCAGCCTGCAGAGCCAGCGCGGGATCGAGGAGCTGACCGGCGCGCTGGTCAGCCGCGCCCGCGAACTCGACCCCGGCGACCCGGTGCCGATCTTCGTGAAGATGGCCCCCGACCTGTCCGCAGGCCAGGTCGACGACATGCTCATGGCCTGTGAGAGCACCGGCATCAGCGGCATCATCGCCACGAACACCACCGTCGAGCGCGGGGGCATCGCCCCGGCCGACCGGCACCTGGCGTCCCAGGCCGGCGGCCTGTCCGGCAGGCCGCTCACCAGGACGGCGCTGGAACGCGTGCGCTGGATCACCAGGCACACCGGGCTGCCGGTCGTGGGCGTCGGCGGCATCATGACGCCCGCCGACGCGCAGGCCATGTTCGACGCGGGAGCCCGGCTCGTGCAGCTCTACACCGGCTTCGTCTTCGAGGGTCCGGCCCTCGTCATGGGCATCAACAAGCTGTGCCGGCCCGGGAGCGGGGGGCGGTGACCACGTCCTTCGGGGCGCGACTGGGCGCAGTCACCGCCGAGCGGGGCCGCCTGTGCGTCGGCCTCGACCCCCACGAGCGGATCGTCCGCGGCTGGGGGTCGGAGTACGACGCGGCCGGCATCGAACGGGTGGCCCGCGAGACGGTCTCCGCTCTCGGCGAGCAGGTGGCCGTCTTCAAGCCGCAGAGCGCCTTCTTCGAAGTCTTCGGGCCCGCGGGCATCGCCGCCCTGCAGCGCGTCCTGGGCGATGTCGCCCAGGCCGGTGCGCTCTCGATCCTCGACGCCAAGCGCGGCGACATCGGCTCGACGATGAGGGCCTACGCCCGCGCCTACCTGGCAGAGGGGGCCCCGATGGCCGCCGATGCGATCACCGCCAGCCCCTACCTGGGTTTCGAGTCCCTGCGTCCGGCCATCGACCTGGCGCACGAGAACGGCCGTGGTCTGTTCGTCCTGTGCCGTACGAGCAACCCCGAGGGGGAGACGGTCCAGTTCGCCACTGCCGCCGGCCGCACCATCGCGCAGCAGGTGCTCGATGCCGCCGGGGCCGAGAACGTCAGGACCGGCCTCGACGACGTGGGCCTGGTCATCGGTGCCACGCACGAGCGCGCCGGCGTCGACCTGACGGGCTTCACCGGCTGGGTGCTGGCACCCGGCGTCGGCGCCCAGGGCGGCACGGTCGAGGGCCTGGCCGGTGTCTTCGGTGACACCGCCCGTGTCCTGCCGAGCGCCTCCCGCGGCGTCCTGCGTGCCGGCCCGGACGCATCCGCGCTGCGTGATGCGGCGGCCGCGCTCACCCTGCGCTGACGCCGCCCGCGGTCTGGAGGGCTGCTCGCCCGGCGGCCCGCCGGAGGAGGAGTCTCCCGGCCGTGTCGTTCATCGGTACTCCTCGGGGACGCCCTCGGGCAGGTCCTCGTGGGCGATCGACCGCGCCTCCTCGTCCGGCAGCCCCAGCATGCGCAGCACACCGGCGGCCAGCGAGTCGACGAGTTCGTCCGTGTCGCTCATGGGGTCGCCGAGCAGGTACGTGACGACACCGAGCAGCGATCCCCCGATCGCGGCGAAGGCCGTCTCGGGGCCGGGCATCGAGAAGCGGCCGGAGTCGATGCCCCTGCCGATGCAGTGGAGGGAGGTCCGGCGCAGGGCCCCGTCGAACTGCAGGGCCGCGGAGCCCGACCGGGTGACCAGCGAGGCGAAACCGGGTTTGGCCCTGGCGACGCGGATGATCACGCGGAAGCCGATCGACACGGCGCGGGCCATGTCGTCGACGTCTTCCACGAGCCTGCCCAGTCCGTGGCCGAAACTCTCCATCGCCTCGGCGAAGGCGGCCTCGAAGAGCTGGTCCTTCGTCTTGAAATGGTTGTAGAAGGAGCCGAAGCCCACATCGGCGAGCTCGGTGATCGTCGCTATCGAGACGTCGGTGCGCCCCTCGGCGATGAGCTGCTGGCCCGCCTGGATGAGGGCGGCGCGGGTCGCAGCCTTGCGCCTGCCATGGCGTCCCGCATGGCTGGCCCCCTGGATCCCGTGGACGATGTTCATCGAGGACATTGTCGCGCATCGCTCAGGCCCGCCCCGAGCCGGCCGGGGTCAGGCTCGTCGTACGGGCCCTTGCGGTCAGTGCGATGAGTACGGCGATGGCGGCCGCCCACCAGGCCAGCAGTTCCGCCGCCATGACGGCCAGGCCGGCGCCCGTCGGCACCGCCATGGCGCGGATGAGGCCGACCGCCGGGTCGGTCGGCAGGAACGAGGCCAGCGATTGCAACCACGCGGGCTGGGCCGACCAGACACCGCCGGCGATCGCGACCACCAGCACTGCCAGTGCCACGACCCGGCCTCCGACGCGGTGGATGGAGCCGAGGGCCTGGTTGAGCGCCAGGAAGACCAGCTCGATGACGAAGGCCGCCGCCCAAACCGTGAAGAACGCGCCGACGCCGGGGTGCAGCGTGACGTTCGCGATGGCGCCGACGATCAGGCCGCTGGCCGCGGAGAACAGCAACGTCGGGCCGAGTGAGCGCAGCGCCAGTTGCCAGGTGGGCAGGTTCGACTCGAAGGCCGTGCTCGTAATGGCCGGGCTGACCGCGGTGAAAGCGATGGCCGCCACCCACAGGGCCAGGACCCCGAACAGGGCGACCGCCGAGCGGACGTAGGAGCCGAGGCCGCTCGTCGTGGAGACGAGGGGCGTGGCGACCACGTCGGAGATCCGGTCGCGCTGGTCCGCGGTGTAGCTCGGCACCTGGTTCGAGGCCTCGCGCAGGCTGCTCGCGAGCGTGCCGGATCCATCCTCGAGCCGAGTGGTCCCCTCGTGCAGGGTTCCGATGCCGTCGGCCAGGGTGTGGGAGCCGTCCTTGGCCGAGTTCGTGCCGGCGACGAGCTGGTCGGCGCCGTCGGAGGCCGATGCGATCGCGTCGACGAGGGTCTGCGAGGACGAGGCCAGGGTGTCCGTGGCGCTGGACAGGCCGTCCGCGCCGGAGGCGACCTGCTGGGCGCCGGACTGGAGGCTCGTCGCGCCCGCGGCGAGGTCGCTCGCGCCGGTGGCGGCCTGCGAGGCGCCGGTGGCGAGGGCGGCCGCGCCGTCGGAGATCTGGGAGGCCCCGGAGGCCGCCTGCCCGATGCCGCCGGACAGGCTGGAGGCGCTGTCGTCGAGCGCCGAGGTGCCGGCCGCGACCTGGGAGGCGCCCGACTGCAGGGTGCCCAGCTGCGTGGTCAACTGGGCCAGGCCCTCCGAGACGACCTGGCAGTAGTCGCTGGCGCCCTGAGCGCAGGCGGCGGCCGCCTGCTGGAGCTGCGTCACTGAGGCGGCGACGGTGTCCACCCCGCCGCTCACGCTGCTCGCGCCGGTGGCCAGGGCCTGGGTCTGCGCGGGCAGATCGGCGGTCTGCTGCTGGGCGCCCGCCAGGGCGCTCGACAGCTGCGAGGCGCCGCTCGACAGGGTGCCCGCGCCGTCGCTGATCGCCTGGTTCGCGGTGGCCAGTCGACCCGCGCCGTCCACGACGCTCGTCGTGCCGTCGGACACCTGGTGGGCCCCGGCGGCCAACTGCGAGGCGCCGGTGGCGAGGGCCTGGGTCTGGGACGGCAGGTCGGCGGTCCGGCTCTGGAGCTGACCCAGGCCGTCGGCCAGATCCTGCTGGCCGGTGGCCAGGGTGTCCATGCCGTCCGCCAGCGTGTCGGCGCCGGTCTGCAGCTGGGCCGCGCCGTCGTCGGCGCTCGTGATGCCCTCGGAGAGGGTGTCCGCGCCGTCCGCCGCGGTCGACAGGCCGTCGTGCAGGGTCCCCATGCTCGTCAGGACCGTGTCGACGTAGGTCTGGGTGATCTGCTCGCCCAGCGAGCGCTCGGCCGCGTCGGCCAGTGCCGTGCCGACCCGGGCGTCGAGCAGCGGGGAGTCCTCGGCCGTACTGATCGTCACCGAGGCCTGGGTGGCGGCGCTCGCGTCGTCCCCGGCGACCGAGGTGGCCTTCGCCGAGAAGTCCGAGGGGATCTCGACGACTACCGAGTACTCCCCGGAGTCGAGGCCCGAGGCGGCGTCGTCGGCCGTGGTGAGGACCCAGTTGTAGTCGTCGCCGCTCGAGTTGACGAGCTCCTTGACGAGCTGGCGGCCCATCGGCCGCGTCTGCCCGTCGACAGTGACCGGGGTGTCGTCGTTCACGACGGCGGCGGTCACCTCGTCCATCTGCGGGCCGGGATCGTGGAAGGCCAGGACGAGTACGCCCATGAGGAGGGCGGGTACGCACAGCAGCGCCACCCAGGTGCGCCAGGAGGCGCGGCCCCGCAGGTTTCCGATCGTTCGTGTCCTCATCGAAGGGCCTCCTCGAGAATGGTGCCGAGCGGGGCGGACTGCTCGTCCGCTCCCCGAGTGCCGTCGGGATTGGGCCGTACGCGCCGGTCCGATGCCGGGGGCTCCATCGCGATCTCGGCCGGCGCGGCGTCCCGCGGCAGCACATGGGCGACCGAGGCCGGGGTCGCGCCGGTCAGCAGGATGCAGGCCCCGCCCGCGGCCAGCCGGTCGATGAGTCCCCGGGTCTCGGCGGTACGGTTGGCGCCGATGATGGCGTCCGCATCGTCGACGGCCGCGAGCGCAACGCCACGGTGCAGGCCCTGGTTCAGGACGCCGATGACGTCCTTGCCGCCGGAGGCCAGCACGCTTCGGGCGCGGACCGCGGCGTTGCGCTCGGGCAGCAGGTAGCCGGCCACCCGGGCGTCGCCGTCGAACCCGGTGAGCCGGCCGGTCAGGCCGAGCAGCAGTTCGGACTTGCCCGACCCCTCCGGGCCGGTGAGAACGGTGATCTGGCCGGGATGGAGACCGAGGTCGACCGGCCGGTTGAGTGCGATGCCGTCGCGGTCGCGGATGATCATGCCGCTCGCGGCGACCACCAGGCTCCGGTCGGCGGGCCAGTCCCCGAGCGAGAGCTGGCGGGACAGCGCGGCGCCCTCGACGTCGAAGCGGGGGAGCACCCTGGCAAGTTTCGCGGGCATCGCCCAGGCGTGACGACCCAGGAGCTTGAGAACCGCCGGGACGAAGGTCATGCGGACGACGAAGGCGTCGACGAAGACGCCCGCCGTCAGCGCCGTGGCGATCGGTTTGATGATGCCGGAACTCCCCTCGGGGATGAACATCGCGAAGACGCTCAGCATGATGAGCGCGGCCGTGGTGACCACGGGGGCCGCCTTGCGGAAGCCCTCGTGGACGGCCCGCACCGGATCGCCGCTGCGCGCGTACTCCTCGGCGGTGCGCGAGACGAGGAAGACCTCGTAGTCCATGGCGAGGCCGAACAGGACGCCCATGACGATGATCGGCAAGAAGCAGATCAATGAGCCCGTGAAGTCCGCGCCGAGCAGACGGGCCCCCCTGCCGTCGACGAAGATCGAGGTCGTCACGCCGAAGGACGTCAGGATCGACAGCAGGTAACCGACCGTCGCCTTGACCGGCACGGCGACAGAGCCGAAGACCATGACGAGCAGCACCAGTGACAGTCCGACGACGAAGATGCCGTAGGGGAGCAGGGCGCCGGTCAGCTTGGCCGAGACGTCGCCCGCAACGGCCGTGATACCGGTGACCGCGAAGTCGCGGAAGCCGTACTCGTCGGCCATCGCCGGGCCCTGGTCGCGCAGGGCCTGCACCAGGTCGGCGGTCGCGGCCGAGTCGGGGGAACCGGAGGGGATGACCTGGACGATGCCATAGGTGCCGGCCTCGTTGGGGGTGGACATGGCGATGTGCTCGACGCCATCGATCGTGGCCAGGTCGTCGCCGAGCCTGGTCATGTCCCCGACCGGGTCGGTGCTGTCGAGCACGTTCACCACGACGATGAGCGGGCCGTTGTACCCCGGGCCGAACTCCTCGCTGATCGTGTCATAGGTCGTGCGCACCTCGGTGCCGGCCTCGGCTGCGCTCTCCATGGGCAGTGAGAGGCGCAGGCCCGTGGCCGGGGCGGCCAGGACGGCGACGGCCGCCACGACGAGGATGATGGTGATGAGCGGGCGTGCGGTGGCGACGTTCGCCCAGTGGCCGAAGAACGTGTCCTTGCCCGTGCGCTTCTTGCGGGTCCTCGACGTGATGCGGGTGCCGAAGAAACCGAGCGTGGCCGGCAGCAGTGTCATGGCGACGCACACCGCTACGCCGACACCGAGCGCCGACGCGACGCCCATGATCGTCAGGAAGGGGATCCGCGCCACGAACAGGCCCACCAGGGCGATGATCACCGTCATGCCCGCGAAGACCACCGCGGTACCGGCCGTCGCGATGGAGCGGGCGATCGACTCGGCCGGTCCGAGCCCCTGAGCGAGATTGTCGCGGTAGCGGGAGATGATGAACAGCGAGTAGTCGATGCCGACTGCCAGGGCGATCATCACCGACAGCAGCACGGTGGTGCTCATGATGGTCATGAATCCAGTCGCCGCATAGATGAGCGACTCGGTGACGCCCACGCCGACCAGCGCCATGACGATCGGCACGAAGGCGGCCAGGACGTTGTGCAGGAAGATGATCAGGAAGATCAGCGCCAGTACGACGCCGATCGCCTCGGTGACGGAGATGGTCGGGATCACGTTGTCGAAGGCGGAGCCGCCCACCTCGACCCTCGCGCCGTCGCCGATCCCGCTCTGGAGGTCCTGGGCCGACTGCCGCACCGCGTCCAGCGTTCCATCGGTCAGGTCATTCTTCTGCCCATCGAACTGTACGGTGATGACCGCGGTCGTACCGTCCTCGGAGACGGCACCGCTCACCAGCGACGAGAACGGGGAGGCGACCGTCGAGACCTGGTCGAGCGTCTCGATCTCGCTCACAGTCGACCCCACCGCGTCCTGCACGTGCTGGGAGCTCACCGAGACGCCCGCGGGCATGACGACCACGATCTTGGCCGAGGTGCCGGCGACCTGCGGGAAGACGTGGCTCAGCGTGTCCAGGGCGTTCTGCGAGGAGGCGCCCGGGATGCGCACCGTGTCATTGGTGCCCTTCGACATCGTGCCCATGAGGGCGAGACCGGCGATGAGGACGAGCAGCCAGGCCAGGACGACGAGCTTGCGCCGCCGGTAGGCCGCATGGCCGAGGCGATACAGGTGGGAGGACATGGACGCGGGACCTTCACGAACGACGATGGAACTATCGAAACTGATGAAACCATCATTTATGGTGCACCCATCCGGAATCAACTCGAGTCGCGAGGAGTCCACGATGCGAACATCGAGCCGCTGTCCGGGGGTCATCCGGAATCACCCCTAGGGGGTCACTGGGGAGTCAAAGAGGGTGAATTCATGAGAAGTTGCCCAGAAATTAGCGAATAACTAGGCATAAGAGGCGAAAAATGGCCGTCTGGGCGGTACCTTGTTCGCAGGGCCGGGTCACGGTGGCCCCGGCATGTTTCGAATGGGAGAGGATCCATGGCCATTCCGACTCTTTCGCCCGAACAGCTCCAGTCCGCTCGTTCAGCCGCCACGCAGGCCCGTCGTGCTCGCGCAGACTTCAAGGACAAGGTGCGCAAGGGCGAACTGACGCTGGGTCAGGCGCTCGACAAGGCGGCAGAGGACGACGTGCTGGCCCACATCAAGGTCGTCGATCTGCTCAAGGCCCTCCCGCGTGTCGGCGAGAAGCGCGCCGCCGCTATCATGGAGCGCCTCGACATCGCCCCCAACCGTCGGGTGCGCGGCCTGGGCCGCCACCAGGTGGCGGGGCTCAAGAGGGAGTTCCACTGATTCATGGATGGGACGCGATCGGCCGCCCGTGGCAACGCTCCTGGCACGCAGGGCGAACGCATCGCCGCCCCTCGGCCAAGGGTCTTCGTCGTCTCCGGGCCCACCGCCGTGGGCAAGGGCACCGTGTGCACCAGGTTGAAGACGCTCCACCCGGAGGTCTTCCTGTCCGTCTCGGTGACGACGCGCCCCCCCCGCCCCGGCGAGGACGAGGGCATCTCCTACTGGTTCATCACCGGTGACGAGTTCGACCAGTTGGTCGCCGACGACGGGCTTCTCGAATGGGCCGTCGTGCACGGCGCCCATCGCTACGGCACGCCGCGCCGTCCCGTCGAGGAGGCCGTCGCGGCGGGCAGAACCGTCATCCTCGAGATCGACCTCCAGGGCGCCCGCCAGGTGCGCACCACCTATCCGCAGGCCACGCACATCTTCCTGGCCCCCCCGAACTGGGAGGAGCTGGTGCACCGCCTGCGGGGCCGCGGCACCGAGACGCCGGAGCAGCAGGAGCGCCGCCTTCGGACCGCGGTCCGCGAGCTCGAGGCGAGGTCCGAGTTCGACGAGGTCATCGTCAACGGGGAGCTCGATGAGACCGTGCACGAGCTGGTAGAGTTGATGCGGTTGTGAGCACCGTGCTCGCAACGGATCCGTCTCCACGGCCCGCGCCCCCACGCGAAGCCGCACCACGACCGGACGGGCGTGGACACGCTCGTCATGACACCGATCCCCCACGGGGATCAGACGAGGATCGCATCGTGACCAGCATGACTCCCGAGGGCTCGACCGCGCCGTCCGTTGACGAGCTGCTCGAGCACGTCGACTCGAAGTACCGCCTCGTGCTCGTCGCCGCCAAGCGCGCGCGCCAGATCAATGCCTACTACTCCCAACTCGGTGAAGGCCTGCTCGAGAACGTCGGGCCGCTCGTCGACACCGTCCCGCAGGAGAAACCGCTTTCCATCGCCATGCGCGAGGTCGACGCGGGCGTCCTCGAGTACAAGCAGATCGATCCCGCGGCCGAGGCCGCCGCTCGCGCCGAGGCCGCCAGGGATCCCGAGTTCGACTTCGGTGACCCGCTGGCCGATCTCGACGCCCTGACCGACCCGGGCAGCGACCTGGCCTGAGCCAGCCCGGTCGACCGCGCCCTCCGCCGACCGCGAGGCGGCGCGACAACAGTCCAGCGGCTCCGGGCCGCTGCCGGGGCGCCGTGCCCGACTCCTCGTCGGGCGGAAAGCAGACAACCACCCATGAGCAGGTCATTCACCTCGGAGTCAGTCACCGAGGGCCATCCCGACAAGGTCGCCGACGCCATCGCGGATGCGGTCGTCGACGACATGATCTCGCAGGATCCCGACTCGCACACCGCGATCGAGGTCCTCATCAGCAACGGTGTCGCCGTGGTGGCGGGCGAGGCCACCACCGAGTCCTATGTCGACATCGCCGACATCGCCCGCACCCGCATGCTCCAGATCGGGTACGACTCGTTCGACAAGGGCCTGGACGGGGCCACCTGCGGCGTCATGGTCGCTCTCAACAACCAGTCGCCCGACATCGCCGGCGGTGTGGCCAGTTCCTGGGAGGCGCGCTCCGGTTCGGCCGTTGACGAGGCCGACCGGCAGGGCGCCGGGGACCAGGGGCTCATGTTCGGTTACGCCTGCACCGAGACCCCCGAGCTCATGCCGTTGCCGATCCACATGGCCCACCGCCTGTCCGAGAGGCTGTCGGCCGTTCGCCGGGACGGCACTCCGGACTACCTGGGCCCCGACGGCAAGACCCAGGTCACCATCGACTACGACGGCATCAGTCCGACGGCCGTCACGAGCATCGTCGTCTCCACCCAGCACGCCGACGGCATCGACCTCGTCTCGGTGCTCGCCCCGGCGGTCCGTCACGAGGTCATCGATCCCGTACTCGCCGAGTACGAGGTCGCCTCCGACGCCGTGCAGGTGCTCATCAACCCATCCGGCCGCTTCGTCATCGGCGGTCCGCAGGGCGACGCCGGCGTCACCGGCCGCAAGATCATCGTTGACACCTACGGCGGCATGGCCCGTCACGGCGGTGGCGCCTTCAGCGGCAAGGACCCGTCCAAGGTCGACCGCTCGGCGGCCTACGCCTCGCGCTGGGTGGCCAAGAACGTCGTCGCCGCGGGCCTGGCCGCTCGTTGCGAGGTGCAAGTGAGCTACGCGATCGGCCGCGCCCACCCGACCAGCCTCCATGTCGACTCCTTCGGCACCGGCGCCGTCCCGGACGGGCAGCTCGTCGCAGCGGTCCGACAGGTCTTCGACCTGCGCCCGCGCTCGATCATCGAGGATCTCGACCTGCTGCGCCCGATCTACTCCAAGTTCACCAACAACGGGCACTTCGGCCGCGAGATCACCGAGGCCACCTGGGAGCGCACCGACCGCGCCGGCGCCCTGGCCGCGGCCGTCAGGGGCTGAGGGATCCCGGCCCGTCGCCGGCGGCAACCGACGCCGGGCCGACCGTTCCGCCGGTCCTGTCGGTGGCCCCTCCTAGGATCATCACCATGACGGCCACCGATGCACTCATCACGGCACCGGCCCCGGGGCCCGGCCCGGCCCGGCGCATCGCACGCGTAGCTCTCGACGTCCGCCTGCCGCATCTCGACCGCTTCTTCGACTACTCGGTGCCCGACACGATGGCCGTCGGGGCGGTTGTCGGGGCTCGCGTGCGGGTGCGCTTCGCCGGGCGGATGGCCGACGGGTTCATCGTCGAGCTGCCGCAGGCCTCCGAGGTCGAGAAGCTGACGCCGCTGTCGAGGGTCGTTTCCTCCGAACCGGTGCTGGACGCGCACCAGGTCAGGCTCATCAGGGCGGTGGCCGACCACTACGCCGGCACCTTCGCCGATGTCATGCGGCTGGCCGTGCCGCCCCGCCACGCGGCGACCGAGTCGGCCGCCCAGCACCCGTGGCCCTCCGCCGACCTGGGGCACGTGCCTTCCGGGGCGCTCGAACACGCTCCCGGCGGGCCCGAGTTCCTCAGGGGGCTGCGTCAGGGCCGCCACCTGCGGGCGCACTGGCAGGTGCTTCCGCGGTCCATCGCCGACGGGGCCGGCGCCGACGACTGGCTCCGGGGCCTCGTCCAGGCGTGCGCGGCCGCTCTCGAAGGCGGCCGCAGCGCCCTCGTCCTGGTTCCGGACGTGCGCGAGGCCCGGCGCATGCGCGACGCGCTCACCGCCTGCCTCGGCGAGGGCTGCGTCGCCGAGCTCCACTCCGAGCTGGGCCCGGCCGCCCGCTACCGCAACTACCTGGCCGCCAGCCGGGGCCGGGCCCGCATCCTGGTGGGCACCCGGGGTGCCGTGTACGCACCCCTGCACGACCTGGGACTCGTCTGCCTCTGGGACGACGGCGACGATCTCCACGCCGAGCCGCGCGCCCCCTACCCGCACGCCCGCGACGCCGCCGCCCTGCGCGCCTCCACCCAGCCCTGCGCCCTGCTGTTCGCCTCGTACGCGCGCTCCTGCGAGGTGGAGCGCTGGATCGAGTCCGGATGGCTGGCCGCCCTGGCGGCCCCGGCCGGTGCCGTGCGCCGCGAGTGCGCGCTGGTGCGCGTGGCGGCCGACTCCGACGAGGCTCTGCGCCGCGACCCGCTTGCCGATGCCGTGCGCATCCCACGGCGCGCCTTCGAGACGATCAGGGCGGGTCTGGCATCGGGGCCGGTGCTCGTCCAGGTGCCGCGCTCCGGCTATCTTGCGGCGCTGGCCTGCGCGGACTGCCGCGCCCCCGTCCGCTGCCGCACCTGCAGCGGTCCGGTACGGGCCGACCGCATGCCCGAAGGCGGCCGGAGGCTCTCCTGCCGCTGGTGCGGCCGTACCATGGCCTCTTGGCGCTGCTCCCGGTGCGGGTCCGCCCGCCTGCGGGCCCCCCTGGTGGGGTCGCAGCGCACGGCCGAGGAGCTCGGCAAGGCGTTCCCCGGTGTCAGGCTCATCGACAGTTCGGGCGATGCAGTGCGCGAGAGCGTCGGCGGCACACCCGCACTGGTCGTGGCGACTCCGGGGGCCGAACCGGTCGCGGAGGCCGGGTACTCGGCCGCCGTCCTGCTCGACGGCTCGCTGATGCTCGGCAGGGCCGATCTGCGCGCGGGGGAGGAGGCGCTGCGGCGCTGGCTCGCCGCCGTCGCACGCGTCCGCCCCGCCGACCAGGGCGGCTCGGTGTGCCTCGTCGGTCCCCCCGAGGACGCTCCGGTGCAGGCCCTGGTCCGCCTCGACCCGGCGGGCTTCGCAGCGCGCGAGCTGGCCCAGCGCGCCGAGGCGGGGTTCCCGCCCGCGGTGGCCATGTGCGCAGTCGAAGGGGCCGAGCGCCTCATCACCGATTTCGCGGGGACCGCCGCCTGGCCCGAGCAGGCCGAGATCCTCGGCCGGGTGGAGCTCCCGGCGGCCGCTTCGGGCACCGAGCCCCTCTGGCGCCTGCTCGTGCGGGCACCCCGCGCAGCGGGCAGGGCGTTGGCGGTCGCCGCCAAGGAGGCCCTCGCGGTGCGCAGCGCGCGCAAGGAGCCCGGGGCGGTGCGGGTGCGCATCGATCCGGCCGAACTGTCCTGACGCCGTCGCCTCCGGAACCGCCGAGGAGTCCGCCTCGGCTGAGTAGGCTGTGGCCTCGAACGACAAGAAGGAGGGCCCATGCGCATCGTCTTCGCCGGCACGCCCGGGACGGCGGTCCCGAGCCTGCGGGCACTGGCCGAGTCCCGGCACGAGGTCGTGGCGGCCGTCACCAGGCCCGACGCGCCGACCGGGCGGGGCAGGCGGCTCAGGGCCTCGTCCGTCGCCGCGGCCGCGCAGGAGCTGGGCATCGAGGTGCTCAAGCCCGCCCACCCGCGCGACGAGGACTTCGTCACACGCCTCACCGCGCTCGCCCCCGACGTCTGCGCCGTCGTCGCCTACGGCGCCCTCATCCCCGAACACGTCCTGGCGATCCCGGCCCACGGCTGGGTGAACCTGCACTTCTCGCTGCTGCCGGCATGGCGCGGCGCCGCCCCCGTGCAGCGGGCCCTCATGAACGGCGATGCCACGACCGGGGTCACCACCTTCAGGCTCGTCCCGGAGCTCGACGCGGGCCCGGTCCACCGTCAGCTGCGCGTTCCGGTCGGTGAGGACGAGACGGCCGGCGAGCTGCTCGACCGGCTGGCCCCCATCGGCGCCGACGTGCTCGTCGGCACCATGGCCGACATCGAGGCCGGACTGCCCGCCGTCGAGCAGGACGACGAGGCCGTCACGCTCGCCCCCAAGGTCGAGGTCGGCGACGCCCGCCTGGACTGGTCCGCGCCTGCCGAGCACCTGGCGCGGGTCATCCGCGGCACAAGCCCGCACCCCGGCGCCTGGACCCTCTTCGAGGGCCGGCGGTTCAAGGTGCTGGCCGCCCGCGCCGACGACCCCGCCGCGCCCGGTCCGCACCCCGGCGCCCTCG
>NZ_CAUTOU010000023.1:0-30593 GCF_963539965.1 uncultured Propionibacterium sp. | reverse complement strand
CGTGCGGCTGGCCGGGCGCCTCGCTCTCGAAGGCGCCGGCCCCTCGGCCGGGTCCGCCGGCGACGCCTCCTGCGGCAATGCCCTCGCGGAGACCGTCGACGGCCCGCACGAGGCCGAGCGCGCCCGACCACAACCCGGTCAAGCACGTCTGGAACACCGCCAAGAACAACATCTCGAAAATTCAGCGCGATACCCCGGAGGAAACCTTCGGGGCGTTCGCCTCATACGTCACCGGACGCGTCTTCGACTACGACTTCGAACACCTTCCACCACGTGAGACCGAAGACGATTGTTTCATGAGAGTCATATTCTCGTTACTCGGAAACCTATTTGTCTTAATCTTTCACGTGGTAGTCGCGGTGTATATTTTCAGTTGCAAAATCTCCGTTCAGGAAACGTGCTGCCACATCGTTCCAGAATGCTGATGCGGGGTATTCATCAATCACCGGGTCAATCTCCAGCAGGTCATGGTAGATTTCATCGCACATCGCATCCCTGACGGCGTAGCCGGAATTCTCTGAATAGAATGGATAGCGCATGGCGCAGGCGTGGACACATCGTCCGAAGGCGGAGAGTGAAGAGTTGACAGGGGTCGTGCAGTCAACTATGTACTGAGAAGTCTTGACGACTGCACCAGTGGGGGTGTCGACGCAGATTCGACCATTGCTTTTCGCGAAGGCGATCAGCCCTTGAAGGGGTCCGTTCTGACTGGTGATTCGATATGGCTTGTCAAGGATGCTGTACACGCCATGAAAATATGTCGGTACTGTTCTCAGTTGTGCGAGAACATCCTGTGGGATATTGACATCTGCGGTAATGGGCCAATCAAACTTGCCTACTTCATCGCCGACAAGATGGTCGGTGTCGCCCCACCACGGATCCTCCTGCTCGGTCCCCTCCGGCGGGCTGATCCTCGGCCATGCGAGCACTGCCTCGCGCTCGGTGAGATAGGCGTCCTCTCCAAGTTCCCTGGTGATGGCGTCCGAGAGAATGCCGCGCAGATACGCCACTCTCTGACCGGCTTGCAGCGTTGACATGTATTCCCAGAGAGCATCTTTGGCCGACTCCGATGAATCGAATGATGCTCCGATGCGGTCCAAAGACAGAGCAAGCTCGTCTATGATGGTGAGAATCTGTTTGATTTCAGACCCGTCAAAACGAATCATCTTCGGTTCACGGTGCATCATTTCCTCACGGTAAGGGTAGCATTTTTTAGTTCCAAGTCACCGACGACATAACTTTCTCTGTACCCTGTTAGGGGATTTGTTTGTGTGCCTATGCGATCAGCGGGAACATCTGTTTCGATGATGGCTCTTCCTCTACCCCTGCCGATGCCTAGAGTGCGTTCGGCGTCAGATGGGGACATGGGCTTGCCTTTTGCTGGGGTCATGAACATCTTGTTCTGGTCGCCTGCGACAATCCTTCCATCTTCCATGATCTGGTTTGCACTACTCTTATTCGTGTAGTGCCGCATGCGGACTGTACAGCTGTTGTGAACGGTTGTCCAAGTGGTGCCTGCCCGGACGTGGTAGGTGTGGAGGTCTTCGATTTCGAGGTTGTGGACGGTGCGGGTGTGTCCGGTGGCCTCGATCCTCTGCACGGTGGCCCAGGTGCCGTCGGGGGTGTGGAGCCGGTCGCCGGGGGTGAGGTGTACTGCGGGGGTCCAGCCGCGGTTCTGGGTGAGGAAGGGGTGGGTGGCGGTGGTCTCCACCTGCCCGCCGTCCTCGAGGGTCACGATGAGTGTTGGGACCTGTTCGTGGACGTATGTGCGGGTGACCGTGCGGGCCTGTGCGGTGTCGGTGTCGGGGTCGTAGGCGGTGACTTGGTCGCCGACCTGGACGTCCTGGATGGGTTTCGAACTGCCGTCAGCCATGAGAACGGGGGTGTCGCCGGTGAAGCAGCCGGCCCCGTTGCAGGCGTCGTGCGCGGTTCGGGCGGCGTTGTCGCCGATGTTTTCGGCGGCGTCGCGTCCGATGGTGGACAGTTCGCGTTCGCCGGTGGAGCGGGCGGCCTGTTCGGCGGCTTCACGTCCGGTGGTCTCGAGGGCCTCGCGGCCCGCTGTCTCGGCGGCTTCGCGGCCGACGGCACCGGCGCCCTTGGCGGCACCGCCGCCGGGGACGGGGATGGCTCCGATGGCCATCTCCTTGCCGGCCTGGGCCCAGTCGACGGTGCCGTTGTCGTGTTTCTGCTGGGCGATGCTGATTCCGCCGGAGGTGAGCGCGCCGGACAGGCTCATGAGCGCGAGCCCGGCCGCGCCACCGACACCGGTGAACATGAGCGCGACCCCGGCCGCCACCATCGCACCGGCCGCGATGTACTCCCAGTTGTCGCTGAGCCAGTCCCCGGCCCTGGCGAGTGTGGACTTGTGCTGGTCCCGCCAGGCGTTCATCTCGGCGTCGGTCAGGGGGTGCAGGCCGGTCGGGTCGGTGAACCCGACCGGGTTGTTGCCGGCGTACGCGTACGGGTTACCGACCCAGCCGGCCCCGGTGGTGGGGTCCTGGGGGTCGGGTGCGAGGAAGCCGCGGCTGCCCGGATCGTAGACGCGGGCGCCCAGTACTTCGAGGCCGCCGGGCAGGGCCAGTTCCCCGGCCGCCCCCAGCAGCAGCCCGACGCCGGTGGTGGCGTCGAGTGGCGTGCCGTCGGCGGCCCACGGGTCACTGCTGCTGGTGGTGCGGGTCTGGCGCCAGCCGGGGGTCTGCCAGCCGCCATCCGCGGTGGCGGTGAACCCGGGCAGGGTCAGGGCGCTGGTGCCGGCGGCGGACAGCAGGGACGGGACGGGCGCGGCGGTGTCCCAGCCCAAGGGCCGGCCGTCAATGGCGGCGAGCTCGCCGAGCGCGTCGGTGAACAGACTCACCCGGGCCCGTTCCAGGGCCGAGTCGAGCGACACCGTCTCGAGGCGGGCCAGGGTCCCCCATCCGTAGGTGCGGACCGTGCCGTCGGCGTGCTCCTCGCGGATCCTGCGGCCGGCCGGATCGTAGGAGAACCGGGCCGACACGACACCATCCGCGCTACTCTGCGTGAGTTGTCCGGCCGCGTCGTAGTTGTAGAGGTAGTGGCGAGCGGCGCCGGGGCCGTCGGTGATGGTCTCGGCGGTGAGGCGGCCGGCCCCGTCCCAGGTGTAGGCGGCGGCGCCGCCATCGCCGGTGACCTCGACGAGCTGGTTCGCGGCGTCGTAGGTGTAGCCGGTGTGGGAGCCGTCCCGGGACGTCCAGGAGACCCGGCCCTGTTCGTCCCGGCCCACAGCCGTGTGTGACACCGCACCGCCCCGGCGCACGAGGTGGCCGGTGACGAAACCATCCCGGCGCTCCCATTCCTGACGCACCGCCCGGCCGGCCCGGTCCTTGGCGGTAGCGGCGGTCATCTGCCCGGACCGGTCATATTCGTAGGCAACCGTGCCGAACGCCGAGGATTCGACACGCACCAGCCTCCCGGCCCGGTCATAGCCGTAGCCGGTGCGTGCCCCGTCGGGGGTGCGCATCCACGCCCTGCGCCCGTCCCGGTCGTAGCCCCATGACACGGCGCGGCCGTCACGGGCCCGCTCGACGAGCCTGCCCGCATGATCCCACCGGACGGTGTGGGTGATGCCGCCGGTCTCGGTGACCGTCATGGTCCGGGCCGTGAAGTCACGGATGACCCGGTGGCGCACCGTCCCGTCCCAGGACAGGGCCACGAACCGGCCGCTGCGGTCGTACTCCCAGCCCGTGGTGTGCCCGTCCGGCCCGGTCTGTGATGTCTGCTGGCCCGCCCCGTCGTACTCGGCGGTCGTGACCCGGCCCAACGGGTCAGTCGCCTTGACCACGTTGCCGAGACAGTCGCGCTCGTACCGGGTCACCCCACCGGCCGGGTCCGTCACCGCGACAAGCGCGCCGAGCCGGTCGTACTCGTACCGGGTCACCCCACCGGTGCCCGACACCGCCTCGACAAGATTCCCCGCCCCGTCGTAGGAGAACCGGCGCCGCCCGCACAACGGATCCCGAAGACCGGTCACCCGACCCGAGAGGTCATAGGTGTACCTGGTGGTGCCATACCCGGGCACGTGCCGCGCGGTGACCCGGCCGCACTCGTCATAGGCGTACCAGGCCCGCTCACCCCCGGGCCACGTCTCCGACACGAGCCGCGAGTCAGCGTCATAAGCAAAACAAGCGACCCCGCCCACCGGAGCGGTCACCGTAGCGAGCCGGCCGCACTCGTCATACGAATACGCTGTGACAGCGCCCGACGGGCGCACCAGCTCCACGACTCGCCCGGTCAGGTCCCGCACCAGCCGCGTCACGCCCCCGTCCGGGTCCACGTGCTCCACCGGACGGCCGCACCGGTCATACGACGTCACCCGGTCGGTCCCGTCATCGCCGGTGGCCACCGTGACCCGGCCCAGCCCGTCGACCGTCACCATCTCGGACGCGGCCCCATCCGACACCGTTCGGACCCGTCCCCGGCCGCTCGTGACCCAGTCCCTGCGCACCCCGGTCGGATCCACCGTCGCGGCAAGCTCACCGTCGACGCCGTACTCCCGGCGCCACACCCCGCCGGCCGGGTCAATCGTCGCCACCAGCCGTGACAGCCCGTCGTACGCGTACTCCCACCGGGACCCGTCCGGAAGAACCTCCTCGGCCAGGTTGCCCAGGTCGTCCCACCGGGACGTCACGACCTCGCCCAGAGGGTCCGTGTAGGCCTCCCGTTCCCCGTGCTCGCCGTACCCGTACTGCCTGCGGTACCCGCTCGGATCCACCACGGCGGTCAGCCGCCCGCCCGGCGTGTGCTCGAACCGCCACACGGCCCCGTTCGGGTCCCGCCGCGAGGCCAGCCGGCCCGCCGGGTCGTACCGGTACTCGGTGCGGTGGCCCAGCGGGGTCACCGCCGTGACCACCCGGCCCGCATCGTCACGCACCAGCCGGGCCACATCCCCGGCCCCATTCGTCGCGGACACCAGGTCGCCGCGGGCGTCGTGGCCCAACCCGACCCGCACCCCCGCAGGGTCCACCACCTCCGTGAGCAGATTCCCATCCCAGGTCAGGCGGGACACCCCTCCCTCCGGGTCCGTCACCGTCGACGGATTCCGGGCAGACCCCTGGTATTCGTACGCCGTGACCGCCGGCTCGTCCCGGCCGTCGCCGACGGGCGCCCCCGCGGCAGTTCCGCCGCTGCCACGGTCGTCTGTGCTGGTGTCGGTCACTGTGACCCGCACGACTCTGTCCAGGTCGTCCCACTCGTAGTCCGACCGCGCCCCGGTCTCCTCCACCCGGGTGACGAGCCGGCCCCGCCCGTCATAGCGGCACACCGTCACCCGACCCTCCCGGCCGGTTACCTGGACTCGGTTGCCCCACCGGTCCCAGCCGATGCTCTGTCGGTTCCCGTCGGCGTCGATCATCCCGACCAGACGGCCTTTCCGGTCGTGCACCCACGTGTTCGCCCGGTCCCCGTCCGCGTCGGCGACCTGGGTCACATTGCCCGGCAGGTACGAATAATGAGAGACACGGCCGAACGCGGACCGCTGCGACACCACCTGCCCGCGGCCGTTGTAGGTGTTGTCCACCTCGACCACACCATCAGGATCGATGACCCGTGCGATCAGGCCCTGCCCATTCCACTCATACGAACGGACAGCGCCACCATCAGACACAGCGCCGGTCAACCGGCCCGCCGTGTCGTAGGCGTAGTCCACCCGGCGCCCATCACTGGCCGCCAAGGCGATCACGCGGGTGCCCTCCGGGTTCCATTCGACCGTGATGGCTCGGCCCCGCTCGTGGGTGAGGCGGACCAGCCGGTTCCCGTCCCACTCCCAATCGACCCGGGTGCCCACGCCCCGGCCGGTGAAGACGGGCCTGCCCGCACGATCGAAACACCACCGGCCGCCCGCATTGTCGGACACCACAAACACCCCGGCGTCAGCACCGGCAGCGGCGTCGCCGACAACGGAAACGGCAGCAGTGGCGGAAGAATTCTCATCGCCGACGCCCGCGGCACCGGCGGCTGCACCGGAAGAAACGGCGCCGGTAACGCTCTCCCCGCCGACCGGATCGCCTCCGGCGGGACCGCCGGTATCAGCAGCGGCAGCATCGGTGGTGGTGAGCCAGAAACTGTCGCCGTCGGCCCGGTCCCAGCCGTTCCCCAGCCGGCCGAAGGTGATGTGCCGGCCCGACGCCTGCACCCACACCGCGCCCTCGCCGTTCACGGTCAGCCGCTGGTCGGCGGTCGACGCCCAGCCCGGCCCGAACGCCCCGATGCCGGCCGACAGGGAGTTGTACATGCGCTCGAACCCGAGCGAGGCGCACCCGCCGGTGAACGAAAGGTCGGTCTCCGGCTCCACGAAGTTGCCGGTCGTCGTGTTCACCGGGTCGTCCGCGTAGCCGGAGGTCTGGGGGTCGCCCTGGATCGACGGGGCCGCCACGTCCAACGGCGTGCGAGTCTGGTCCACGCCCGCCGCCTGCAACGAGGCATCGATCGACGCGTCGGAGACGATCGAGATCGCCCCCGTCCCGCCGGCGGCCTCGAACGCCGCCGCGACCGTGTCGACCCACCGGACCTCGTTCGAGTTGTTCGACCCGAACGAGATCAGCGCGGTCGTGATCCCCGACGCGTCGATGCCGCACCACGAGCACTTGTCCGCGAAATCGGCGATGGCGCCGTCGAGGGCGCCCTTCTGGGTGGTGACCGTGTCGTTGGCGCCGGTCACGTTCGACGAATAAGTGCGCAGGTCGTCCGGGCGGGCCGAGCTCACTGCCCCGGTCCCGCCCGGCGTGGGCTCGGTCCACGGCGTCGCCGCCGCCTCGTGAGGCTCTGGCAGCGGCACCTGCGCCGGGCCCGAGGGCGGTTTGTCCGTCCCCCAGAACCCGTCCCACAGGCCCTTCAGGAACGATTCCCGGTCCTGCCGGTCGGCCCACTCCTTCGCCTGCCGACGGCGGTCGCGCTCGGCCCGGGCGGCCTCCTTCAGCTTCTGCACCTCAGTCACCAGGTCGTCCAGGGCCGAGGCGATGTTCGAACAGTCCGTCGAGGCCGCCTTCGCGTTCAAGTCGAACACGTCCGCGTAGTGCCCCTTGAAATCCGTCAATGCGGTCGTAGCCCATCCCGAACGCGAGGTCGCCTGGCTCTTCAGCGTGCCCGACAGGGTGCTCGCCGCCGACACCAGCTCGTCGGCCGTGGCGTCGTCGAACGCCACCGGCTCGTCGTAGGCTCCCAGCTTGTCCGAGTACTCGGTCACGACACGATCCTTCCCTTCCCACGGATTCAGACGGGCCGGACCAAGGGGTGGGCAACCACATCATATCAATGATAGACCCACCCGCCGCATGCGCACCACCACCCGAACGCCATCTGGACGCGCAGCCGCACCATGACCAGGGAGAAGATCAGGGATGACCCTGAAACGAGACTTCTGGAACTCGAAATCCTCGATGGGGCGTGATGATGCGGACCACTCCGACACGTGTCATCGGGGATGGGGACCGGACCCCGGCCCGTTGAGCCGCTGTCCGTGATGGTCGGGGTGCGTGTCACCGGAGGCGAGGGCGGTTCCAGTCCGGCTGTGGAGAACCCGAGCTCGACGTGCGCCGTTCCGGCTGCGCGTTCTCCGAGGGCGGGCGCGTCCTGACTCACTATTTACACTGCTCACAGATGTTCAGCTTCGTGACTGTCGAGAGCGTCCAGGGCGTTGAAGTTCAGTCCGGATCGCCGCCTTCTCGTGCGGCTTCTTCTTCATCCTGATTCACACATGTGATCAACCGTTGTTGCTGGCGCGGTTCCCCCCGGGCGATAAAGAAGGTGCGGCGCAGCCTGCGAGCGGCCCCACGGGGCGGCGGGCGGCCGCAGCCGCCATTCCGCGAAGAAGAGGAAGGAACCCCCGTCATGGCCATTGTCCGTACGATCACCGGCGACGTCGCGCCCGAGACCCTTGGCGTCGTGAACGCCCACGACCACCTCATCCGCGTCGGAGCGGGTGAGGTCTACATCGACCCCGACCACCTGCTCGACGACGTCGACAAGGCGGCCCAGGAGGCCCGCTCCTTCGCCGAGGCGGCCAAGCGCTGGTCTCCCACTGCGACCGTCATCGACATGTGCCCGGCCTCCAGCGGCCGCGGCGTCCTCAAGACCCTTGAGGTCGTTGAGAAGGTCCCCGGCCTGCACGTGGTGCAGGCCACCGGTTTCCACCAGCAGAAGGTCTACCTGGAGTGGCGCCAGAGCTGGGTCAACCAGTACACCGTCAACCAGATCGCCGACCTGCTCATCGCCGACATCGTCGAGGGCATCGACCGCTTCGACTACATGGGCCCGATCGTGGAGCGCACCTCCGCCAGGGCGGGCGTCATCAAGTGGGCCACCGCCTACGGCAGGATCACCGAGTGGGAGCGCAAGTCGGGCAGGGCCGTCGCGATCGCTTCCAAGGAGACCGGCGTCCCGGTCAACACCCACGTCACCGCCGGCACCTGCGGCCCCGAGCAGGCCCGCTTCCTGCTCGACGAGGGCGTCGGCCCCGCCAAGATCGCCATCGGCCACATCCAGCGCAACTGGGATCCGTGGGTGCTCGAGCAGATCACCAAACTGGGCTGCTACGTGGAGCTCGACGGCACCAACCGCACCAAGTACGTGCCGGACAACGCCCGCGTCGATCTGCTGCGGGTGCTGGGGGAGAAGGGCTACGGCAGGCAGATCCTGCTCGGCACCGACTCCGGCAAGGCCTCCTACCAGAAGGTCTACGGCTCGGTCTCGGGCATCGACTACGATCCTGCCGTCTTCGCCCCGCGCCTGCTGGACGACGAGGGCTTCGATGCGTCCTACGTCGATGATCTGCTGATCAACAACGCCAGGACCTTCTTCGCCTTCGATCCGCTGAGGGGCTGAACGTCATGGCGACGAGACCGCGTCTTCAGATCGCCCTGGACACCCTCGACCTGCCGGCCGCCCTCGGTCCGCTGCAGAAGGCGGCCGAGGACATCGACATCATCGAGTGCGGCACCATCCTGGTGCTCTGCGAGGGCTACCGCGCGGTGCGGGCCATCCGCGCCCTGTTCCCCGACAAGCGGATCCTCGCCGACGTGCGCATCGCCGAGGCCGGCGCCAAGATCTCCCGCCTGGCCTTCGAGGCCGGCGCCGACCTGGTCTCCTGCGTCGCCGGGGCGTCGCTGACGACCGTCGGCCAGGTCTGCGGGGTCGCCGCCGAGTTCGGCGCCCAGGTGCAGGTGGAGCTGGCCGACGAGTGGTACGACGTCGAGCGCGCCAGGGCCTGGCGCGAAGCCGGTGCCCAGCACGTCATCGTCAAGCGCTCCCGCGACCGCGAGGCAGCCGGTGACCTGAGCTGGAAACCCGACGACATCGCCAGGATCGACGAGCTCGCCTCGCTGGGGTTCACGGTGACCATCACCGGGGGCATCTCGCCGGAGGACCTGCCGGTCTTCGCCGGCCACCCGGTGGGCATCGTCATCGCCGGGCGCTCCATCGTCGAGGCCCCCGACCCCGCCGCGGCCGCGCACAGGCTCAAGTCCACCATCGGGCGGGTGTGGCCATGAGCGATCTGAGCGACGGCATCACGCTGGGCGTCTACGAGAAGGCGCTCGTCTCCAACCCGCTGGCCGACGGCGACGACTGGCGACGCTTCCTCGAACAGGTGCCGGCGGCCGGCTTCAGCTACCTGGACATCTCGATCGATGAGGCGCCCGAGCGCGAGGCCAGGCTCGAATGGGCGCGGGACAGGCGTCTCATGGTGCGCCGTGCGGTCGAGTCGGTCGGCACGATGATCGGCGGGATGTGCCTGTCGGTGCACCGCCGGATCGCCCCGGGGTCGGCCGACCCGGCGATGCGCGAGCGCGCCCGGCGGGTCATGGCGCAGGGCCTGCGGCTCTGCCACGACCTGGGAATCGGCGTCCTGCAGGTGGCCGGCTACTACTGCTACTACGAGGGCCCGAATCCCGACGCCGAGCGCCACTACGCCCAGCTCCTGGCCGACTCGGTCCCGACGGCCGCCCGTCTGGGTGTCGTCATGGGCATCGAGAACGTCGACGGCACCGATGTGACCTCCGTGCGCAAGGCGATGCAGTTCGTCGAGGAGGTCGGCTCCCCGTACCTGCAGGTCTACCCCGATCTCGGCAACATCGCCGAGCAGGAGCTGGACCCCGGCGTGGAGCTGGCGGCCGGACGCGGCCACATGGTGGCCCTGCACGCCAAGGACGTGCGCGTCGGGGAACCCCGGCGCGTGGACATGGGCACCGGCATCGTCGACTGGGACCGCAGCTTCGAGCTGCTCAGGGCCCAGGGCTGGGCCGGCCGCATGATGATCGAGATGTGGAACGACGACGCCCCCGACTCCACGGACCGCTCGTCCAGGGCCCGTGAATTCATCGCCGAGCATCTCACCAAGGCCGGGATACCGGTCCTATGACGGCGCGCACCCGTTTCGAATTCCGTGCACCGGTCGCCGCCGGCGGGGCCCGGACGGCGACCGGGCGCACCCGAGAACCGCTGTTCACAATCCCTTCAACGTTCGAGGAGGAACGTTCCCATGCTGGAAGCACTCAAGGAAGAGGTGTGCGAGGGCAACATGGCCCTGCCGCGCCACGGTCTGGTCGTCTGGACCGGGGGGAATCTGTCGGCCCGCGACCCGCAGACCGGCCTGGTCGTCATCAAGCCCTCGGGCGTGCTGTACGACCGCATGAGACCCGATGACATGGTCGTCGTCGATCCCGGCGGCAGGATCATCGAGGGCGACCACGGCCCGTCCTCCGACACCGCCTCGCACCTGTACATCTACAGGAGGCGCGAGGACGTACGCTCGGTGGTCCACACGCACTCGACCTTCGCCACCGCCTGGGCGGCGACCGGGCAGCCTATCCCGTGCTGCCTGACCGCCGTCGCCGACGAATTCGGCGGTCCGGTGCCCTGCGGCGGCTACGCCACCATCGGCACCGAGGAGATCGGCGAGCAGATCATGGCCCACATCGGCGACTCGCCTGCCATCCTGCTCAAGCAGCACGGCGTCTTCACCATCGGGGCGACCATCGAGAGGGCCGTCAAGGCCGCCGTGATGGTCGAGGACGTGGCCCGCACCATCACCTACGCCAAGACCATCGGCCGGATCGAGGACCTGCCTCAGGAGGCCATCGAGGCCAACCACGACCGCTACCTGAACCGGTACGGCACCGCGGCCGCGTCGACGGGGGTGGGGGAATGAGCAAGTACGAGATCTCCACCATCGGCGAGGGGCAGATCCGCCTGACCTGCTTCAAGGGCGAGCGCCTGATGAGCGCCCATCAGCTGCGCATGACCGCGGCCTGCTCCGAGGCGAACGTCGCCGGCCTGCTCAGCCAACTCGGCCGCAAGGCCGCGTGGGCCTCGGTGATGCCCCGCGGCGAACTCGGCGACCGCGTCGTCAACGAGTTCCGCGGGGTGGGCGTGGACGTCTCCAACGTCGTCATCAAGCCCCGGGGCCGGGTCGCGCTCTACTTCATGGAGCCCGGCGAGTACCCGATGCCCGCGAGGGTGCTCTACGACCGCGAGCACACGCCCTTCAGGTCAGTGGCCAGCGCCGACCTGAACTGGGACGACATGCTCGACACCGAGCTGGTGTTCGTCACCGGCATCACCGCCGCCCTCACCCGGAGCACCGCCTCGGTCGTCACCGAGTTCGTCGACCGGGCCGCCGAGAAGGGCGTCAGGATCGCCCTCGACGTGAACTACCGCTCGATGCTGTGGGACGCCGACCGCGCCCGCAGCGTGCTGGAGCCGATCGCCCGCAGGTCGAGCATCGTGTTCTGCTCCCGCCGCGACGGCGAGGCCGTCTTCGGCGTGAGGGCCCCCGGCCAGGACGCCTGCGGCGCCCTGCGCGAGCTGTTCGGCGTCCCCACCGTGGTCTCGACCGACCAGGTGGACGGCGTCTACCTGTCCGACGCGGTCCGGGGGGAGAAGACCTTCGAGGTCACTCGCGTTCCGGTACTCGACCGTCCCGGTGCCGGCGACTCGTTCGTGGCGGGCACCCTGCACGGCTTCCTGTCCGGGGACGTCGAGCAGGGCATCAAGTACGGGCAGCGCACCAGCGCATTCGCCCTGACCCACTACGGCGATCTGACGCACCTGTCGCCGAGCGAACTCGACATACCGACCACCACCGACATCGTCCGCTGAGCCACGGGCCCGCGACCGTCCCGGGGACTGGCGCCCCGGGACGGGGCGTCGCCCTCACATCGAAGGAAATACTGATCATGAGTGCTGTGAATGTGGAGCAGAGCGCTCTGCAGCAGATCGACTCGAGGCCGCTGACCGGCCACCAGAAGAGCCTCATCGGGCTCGCCATCGTCGGGAACATCTCGGAGTTCTTCGACATGTTCCTCATCGGATTCGTCGTGTCCCTGCTCACCGAGCCCTGGAACCTGACGGGCACCGAAACCGGCATCATCCTCGCCTGCTCGGGCCTGGGCACGGTCGCGGGCGCCATCATGTGGGGTCGCCTGGCCGACAAGATGGGCCGGCGGCGCACCTTCTTCTGGTGCGTCCTGCTGTTCGTCGTGTTCACCATCGCCTCGGTGTTCACCCCCGACCGCGGGTGGATCATGCTCGCCGTGCTGCGCGTGGGCGTCGGCATCGGCGTCGGCGGTCTGAACATCACCTCGATCCCCTACGTGCAGGAGTTCGTGCCGGCCAAGCAGCGCGGCCTGCTGTCCGGCCTGGCCTCGGTGTTCATCCCGCTCGGCCTGTTCCTCGGCTCGCTGGCCCAGAAGGTCTTCCACGAGAACTGGCGCCTGCTCATCGCCCTCGGGGCCCTGCCCGTGTTCCTGCTCATCTGGATCCGCGCCGTGCCCGAGTCCCCGCGCTTCCTGCAGACGAAGGGGCGCCTCGGGGAGGCCCGCGCCTCACTGGCCTGGGCGCTGGAGATCCCCGTCGAACAGCTGGGCGCCCTGCCCGAACTCACCCGGGAGCCCTCGGCCTCGTACGCGACGCTGCTGCGCAGGCATCCGAAGGCTCTCGTCATCGTGACGCTCGGCTCGTTCTGCTTCATCCTCGGCTCGTTCACCGTGCAGTCCTGGGGCCAGACGCTGCTCCAGACCGGCTACGCCAAGAGCGCCGGCACAGTGGGCACGCTGTTCATGCTCGTCTCGCTGGCCGACCTGCTGGGCCGTCTGGGATCGGCCTGGCTGGCAGACCGCATCGGCCGCCGCTGGACGATGCTCCTCTACGGCCTGCTCGGTGCCGCCGGCTCGCTCGTCGTGGCCTTCGCGGCGCATCTGCAGGCCAACTGGGTGATCTTCTTCATCGGCGTCCTGGTGACGATGGGCTTCGGCGACGGGGCCTTCGGCATCCTCAACGCCTTCGGCGGCGAGCAGTTCCCCAATGACGTGCGCTCCACCGGACTGGGCCTGGGCTACGGCATCGGCTCCAGCGCCAAGATCTTCGGCCCCGCCCTCATGGGCGCGATGATCGGCGGCGACGCGGTGCAGCAGAACGTCACCCTCGACGCGGTGTTCCCGGCCTTCGTGCTGTTCGCCGCGCTGCTCGTGCTCGGCGGCGTCATCTACCTGTTCGCCAAGGAAACGAGGGGGGTCGCCCTGGAGGAGATCTGAGACCGCTCCCCGTCCCATCGCAGGGGCCGGACCCTGCCCGCGCCGGGGTGGCGGCTGTCGCCCCGCGGGCCGGGACGGCACCTGCGCCTGACCCCTGCTCGCGCGGGACGGTGCGGCTGGCCGGGCCACTGGGGCGGCTCTTAGGCTAGGGGCAGGAGGACGATCCGACGTGACGACATTTCTCATCATCGGCGGCGCGGGCGTGGTGCTGCTCGGCATCGCACTGGTCGTCGGCGACGTGCTCGACGGCGTCCTCGGCTCCGCCGAGGGTCTCTTCGACTCCGATGTCTTCTCCACGGCCGGGCTCGCCGGCCTGGTGGGCGGCTTCGGATTCGGCGGCGCCATCGGCCTGGGCGTCAGCGGCCTCACACCGGTCGGTGTCCTGACGGGCCTGCTGCTCGGCATCGCACTGGCCTACGGGTCCACGAGACTCACCCGGGTACTGCGCCACCAGGGCAGCTCCAACACGGTGCGCACCGATTCGCTCGTCGGCTCCGAGGCGAGTGTCATCACCGCCATCCCCGCCGACGGATACGGCCAGGTCCGCCTGTCCCACAACGGGCACCTGGTCACCATCTCGGCGTGCAGCACCACCGCCATCGGGGCCGGGGAGCGTGTGTGGATCAGCGAGGTCCTCACGCCGACTGCCGTGGGCGTGGAGCCGATCGACGCCCTGCCCGCCGCCGGGGAGGGGCAGTAGTCGGGCCTCGTCGGCGCGCCGACGAGGCTTCCGCTACCGTTGCCCAGCCCACCACCCACTACTCAAGGAGAACCAGTGAAAGGCATCATCATCGCGATCATCGGTGTGATCGTGCTCCTCGTGCTCATCGGCCTGCTCATCGCGAGCAGGTACCGTGTGGCCGGCCCGAACGACGCGTTCATCGTCACGGGCCGACGCGGCAAGGAGGTCATCAACCCCGAGACCGGCATCGTGTCCACCGACCTGTCGGGCCAGAAGGTCGTCATGGGCGGGGGAGTCTTCGTCATACCTTTCGTCCAGCGCCTGTACGTCATGGACCTGTCCAGCCGCCGCATCATGGTCCAGATCCGCAGCGCCGTCTCCGGCCAGGGCATCAAGCTCAACCTGGACGGCGTGGCCATCGTCAAGGTGGGCGGCAACGAGGACTCCATCCGCGCCGCTGCCCAGCGCTTCCTCACCCAGCAGGAGGAGATCGAGTCCTTCACCCAGGAGACCCTCGCCGGTTCGCTGCGCTCCATCGTCGGCGGCCTGACCGTCGAGCAGATCATCCGCGATCGTGCGGCCTTCGCCCAGCGCGTCGCCGACGAGTCGGAGGCCTCCCTCACCGGCCAGGGCCTGGTCCTGGACACCTTCCAGATCCAGGACATCACCGATGACGGCACCTACCTGACCGATCTCGGCCGCCCCGAGGCCGCCAAGGTCCAGCAGCTCGCCGCCGTGGCCGAGGCCTCCTCCCGCCAGGAGGCCGAGCAGGCCCGTATCGCTGCCCAGCAGGAGATCGCCGTCTCCGAGCGCGCCCTCATGCTGAAGCAGGCCGAGATCAAGGCCGAGACCGATGCGGCGGCCGCCCAGGCCGCGGCCTCCGGCCCGCTGGCGCAGGCGGACCGGGACCAGGCCATCCTGGCCGAACAGGAGAAGGTGGCCGTGCGCCAGGCCGCCCTGAAGGACCGTCAGCTCGACACCGAGGTCCGCAAGCCCGCGGACGCCGAGCGCTACCGCATGGAGACCCAGGCCGAGGGCCGCAAGAACGCGGAGATCTTCGAGGCGGAGGCCGCCAAGGCCGCGGCCATCGCCGCGGCGGAGGCCGAGGCCGAGAAGTCGCGCCTGGTCGGCGTCGGCGACAAGTCCCGCCGTACCGCCTTGGCCGAGGCCGCCGCCGTCGAGGGCGCCAAGCAGGGCGAGGCCGAGAAGGCCCGTCGTGTGGCGGAGGCCGAGGCGGTACGCGCCGAGGGCGAGGCCCGGGCCGCAGCCATCCTCGCCACCGGCCAGGCCGAGGCCGAGGCCATGAACAAGAAGGCCGACGCCTATGCCCGCTACACCGACGCCGCCATCGTCGAGATGCTCGTCAACGCGCTGCCCCAGGTGGCCGAGAAGGTCGCCGCGCCCATGGGCAGCATCGACAAGTACACGGTGATCAGCGCCGACGGCGCCGGCGCCGGCCCCAAACAGGTCACCGGGACTGTCGTCGAGACCATGGAGATGCTCAAGAACGCCACCGGCGTCGACCTGCGGGAGCTCGCCTCGAACTTCACCAGGGAGCGTGTCGAGGAGCCGGGCCGGCAGTGAACGGTCCGACCACCTGACGGCCGGCGGTGTCCCGGACGGCCCTGCAGCGCGGCGAGGAAGACGCTGCGGGGGCCGTCCGCGCGCTCTCTTAAGATTGGGTCCGTGACTTCCCCGCACGAGCCTCGACGGCATGAGGACCATCGGCCCCGCGGGGCCCCCGTCCCCGCCGGGTCGTCGCGCGCCCGGAGACCGCGCCGGCCGTGGTACCGCGCCGTGCTCGTCGCAGCGGTGCTCGTTCTGGTCCTCGTGCTCGTGCTCGTCCAGTGCTCCGGCCGGGACGGTCCGCAGCGGGAGGCCGCGGACTCCGGCGCGAGCACCGGTGCGGATCCCGGAGCCTCGGTCGGGGCCGGGGAAGCCCCGCTGCCGGACGCCGTGACGGGCGCTCCCACCACCGCCACCGTCATCGTCAACGGCGTGAGGCTCGAGGCCTCGCGGGACGACCAGGGCTATTGGCACTCCAACATCGCCTCGACCGGCCAGTGGCAGGCAGTGGACATGGCCGTCGCCCCCTCCCGGCAGACCGCCGCCGTGCACATGTACGCGGTGCAGGTCGAGCAGGGCCTGCCCCTGGACGTGACGGCCGTGGCCACCCAGATCTCCTCGATCCTGAACGACGAGCGGGGCTGGACCGGCTACGAGGACAACAGCTTCCAGCTCGTCCCGGACCCGGCCCAGGCCGAGTTCACGATCTACGTCGGCAGCGCCGGCACAGTCGACGAGCTGTGCCAGCCCGATGACACTCAGGGCCTGGTGGACTGCCGCAACGGCGACAGGATCGCGCTCAACATCGACCGCTGGCTGTTCGCCGCGCCCCCGTACGCCGGCCAGACCATCGACGCCTACCGCACCTATCTGGTCAATCACGAGGTCGGTCACTTCATCGGCTTCGGGCACGTGCCGTGCCCCGGTGCCGGTCAGCCGGCTCCGATCATGCTGCAGCAGACCATCGACCTGCAGGGCTGCGTGCCGGCCTGGTGGCCGTCCGAGGTCGGTTACGACTGAGGGCGCGCCGCCGCGCCGCCATGCCGGGTCGGCCGCGCATCACGCGGAGGACTCGACCAGTTCGACCCCGGCCTCGGCCATGGCCCGGCGGGCGGCCCGCCCGAGTTCGGGGCTGACCGGCTCGGTGAGGTCCGTCAGTACGCGGACCCGGTAGCCGCGGCCCACCGCGTCCAGGGCCGTGTCCTTGACGCAGTGGGACTCGGCCAGGCCGACGACGTCCACCGCGGCGATCCGGTTGGAGGCGAGGATCTCGTTCAGGCCCGTGCCGTCTTCGGTGACTCCCTCGAAGCCGGAGTAGGCGGCGGCGTACTGGCCCTTCTTCACCTGGGCGTCCGGGTGCAGGTCCGCCAGGGCCGGGTGGAGCCGGGCCCCCTCGCTGCCGGCGATCCCGTGGGGCGGCCAGCTGTCGACGAAGTCGGGGTTCTCCGAGAAGTGCCTCCCCGGGTCGATGTGCCAGTCCTGGGTGGTGACGACCAGGGCGTAGCGGCCCCGATGAGTGCTGACGTAGCCGGCGATGCGCTGGGCAACGGCATCGCCCCCTGCTACGGCCAGGGCGCCGCCCTCGCAGAAGGTCGGCTGGACATCGACGACGAGAAGGGCCCGGAGCAGCTGTGGTGCGGCCATGCCCGGAGCCTACTCGGCCTCCCCGGGCCGGGGGCAGGCACCGGTCATCCTGCGAGCGGGCGGATGCTGACCGTTGTCCGGCAGCATCCGCGCACCGGCCGGGCAGGCGGCCTAGCCCAGGGCGGAGGCGATGGCGTCGCCGATCTGTTCGGTGGAACGCACTGCGGCTCGGTTGGACTCGATGTCGGCGCTCACCGCGTCGTCGATGCGCCGGGCGTCGTCGGGGCGGCCCAGGTGGCGCAGTAGCAGGGCCGTCGAGCTGATGGCCGCGGTCGGATCGGCGATGCCCTGTCCGGCGATGTCGGGGGCCGAGCCGTGTACGGGCTCGAACATCGAGGGGAAGCTCCCCGAGGTGTTGATGTTGGCGCTGGGGGACAGGCCGATGCCGCCGGTGATCGCGCCGGCCTCATCGGTGAGGATGTCGCCGAACAGGTTGTCGGTGACGATGACGTCGAAGCGCTGCGGGTCGGTGACGAGCATGATCGTCGCGGCGTCCACGTGGAGGTAGTCGTGCTGGACGGCCGGGTAGGCCTGGGCCACCTCGTCGACGACGCGGCGCCACAGGCCGCCCGCGTTGACCAGCACGTTGTGCTTGTGCACGAGCGTCAGCCTGCCCCGGCGGGAGGCGGCCAGCCCGAATGCGTAGCGCACCACGCGCTCGACGCCGAAGGCGGTATTGACGCTGACCTCGGTGGCCACCTCGTCGGGGGTGCCCCGGCGCAGTGTGCCGCCATTGCCCGCGTACAGGCCCTCGGTGCCCTCGCGGACGACGACGAAGTCGACCGGGCCCCTGTCGAGGACCGATCCGGCGAGGGGGGCGGGCACGCCCGGGTACAGGCGCGAGGGGCGCAGGTTGACGTCCTGGTCGAAGGCGAAGCGCAGCTTCAGCAGCAGGCCGCGCTCGAGCAGACCCGAGGGGACCCGTGTCGAACCCGGGGCGGCACCGACGGCGCCGAGGATGATCGCGTCGTGCAGGGCGAGCCCGGCCAGCGTGTCATCGCTCAGGACCTCGCCGGTCTCGAGCCAGTGCTGAGCGCCCAGGTCGTAGTGGGCGAAGTCGAAGGCCTGCTCGCCGCAGGCGGCGGTGAGCACCTTGAGGGCCTGCCCCACCACTTCGGGGCCGATGCCGTCGCCGGGGATCACCGCGATGGATGCACGATCGGAGGTCATGGGCCAAGACTAGGATCGGCGCTCGCCGCGGGGCTGCGGGTCTCATCGGTTGCGGGCCCGCGGGGATCGGCCCGGGCGCGCCGGGAAGGAGCCGGCAGGTGAACTGTACCCTGAGCCACCCCGGGCGCGGGCTAATCTTCTGCCATGGCACTCACGTTCAGCACCGATCCCGATGCCGCTCCCACGAGCGAGCAGGACATCGCGAGGATCAACGAGGACCCCGGTTTCGGCATCCACTTCACCGATCACATGGCCGCCGTCGACTGGGACTCCGAGAAGGGCTGGACCAATGCTCGGATCGAGCCCTTCGACGACTACGCGCTGTCCCCGGCCGGCGCGGTCCTCCACTACGCGCAGGAGGCCTTCGAGGGGCTCAAGGCCTACCACCGTGCCGACGGCTCGATCTGGCTGTTCCGTCCCGACCGCAATGCCCAGCGCTTCATCAACTCCTCCCGGCGCCTGGCCCTGCCCGAGCTGCCCGCCGAGGACTTCGTGAACTCCGTGCGCGAGCTCGTCACGGTCGACGCCCGCTGGGTCCCCACCGGCCGGGAGCAGAGCCTCTACCTGCGTCCCTTCTCCGTCGCCAGCGAGCCCTTCCTGGGGGTCCGCCCCGCCAGGAACGTGCGCTACGCCGTCGTCGCCTCCCCGGTCGGCGCCTACTTCCCCGGCGGCGTCGCCCCCGTCAACATCTGGGTCGAGTCCCACTACGGCCGGGTCGCCAATGGCGGCACCGGCGAGGCGAAGTGCGGGGGCAACTACGCCGCCAGCCTCCTGCCCCAGGAGCTGGCCCACACCAGGGGCTGCAGCCAGGTCATGTTCGTCGACAGCGCCGAGCACCGCTGGCTCGAGGAGCTGGGCGGCATGAACGTCTGCATCGTCACCGCCGACGGCAGGCTCGTGACCCCGCCGTTGAACGGCAACATCCTGCCGGGGGTCACCCGCGACTCGTTGCTCGCCCTGGCCCCGGAGGTCGGTCTCGAGCCCGTTGAACGCCCCGTCGACATCGCCGAGATCTACGCCGGTGCCGCCGACGGCACCATCGCCGAGATGTTCGCCTGCGGCACCGCCGCGGTCATCACGCCCATCGGCGCCCTCACCAACGAGGGGGGCAGCCACGAGGTGCCCGTGCCCGCCGACGGCGGCAGGACGATCGCCCTGCGCAACATGCTGCTCGACATCCAGTACGGCCGTGTCGAGGACACCCGCGGCTGGACCCAGCGGGTCTGCTGAGCGGTCCGGCACGCTTCCACCCGTCCCGATGAGCGAATCGCTGGCATGACGATGATTCCGCTGCGCCCGGACTCGCTGGAA
This sequence comes from uncultured Propionibacterium sp., assembly GCF_963539965.1. Lineage (NCBI taxonomy): Bacteria > Bacillati > Actinomycetota > Actinomycetes > Propionibacteriales > Propionibacteriaceae > Propionibacterium > uncultured Propionibacterium sp. The sequence goes on along the minus strand of NZ_CAUTOU010000023.1, from coordinate 10,679 downwards.
CTGTACGACACCACCCTCCGCGAGGGGGCCCAGCGGCCCGGCATCTCGTTGACGGTGCACGACAGGATCCGCATGCTCGGCCAGATCGACTCCCTGGGGGTCGGTTTCGTCGAGGGCGGATGGCCGGACGCGACCCCTCTCGACAGGGAATTCTTCGCCCAGGCGGCTCATGTGCCGCTGCGCAGCGCCAGCCTGGTCGCCTTGGGCAGGGTCCGCCGTCCGGGCGCCGCGGCAGCGGACGACCCGCAGGTGGCGGCCCTGCGGGACGCCGGGACGCGCTTCGTGACCGTCCTCGTCACGGCCCACGACCTGCACGTCAGCCAGGTGCTTCGGACCAGCCTGGACGAGAACCTGGCGATGCTGTCGCAGACCGTCCGCCATCTCGTCGCCGAGGGCAGGAAGGTCATCGTCGACGCCGAGCACTACTTCGACGGCTTTCTGCGCAACCCCGCCTACGCCCTCGAGATCGTGCGCACCGCGGCCGAGGCCGGCGCCCGCACCGTCGTGCTGTGCGACACGAACGGCGGCATGCTGCCCGACTGGATCGGCGACGCGGTCTCGACCGCCTCGTCCATCGGCATCGACCTGGGCGTCCACTGCCACAACGACAGCGGCTGCGCCGTCGCGAACTCCCTGGTCGGGCTGGGGGCCGGTGCGGTGCACGTCCAGGGCTCCGTCAACGGCTGCGGCGAGCGCGCCGGCAGTACCGATCTGACGACCCTGATCCCCGACCTGCAGCTCAAGTACGGCTGGCCGGTGGTCACTCCCGAGCAGTTGAACGGGCTGACTCATGTGGCGCGCGCCATCGGCGAGATCACGGCCCAGCCGGTCGCACCGCGCCAGCCCTACGTGGGGGAGTCCGCCTTCGCCCACAGGGCCGGCCCGCACGCGGCCGCCATCAGGGTCAACGACGACCTGTACCAGCACGTCGACCCCAGGAGCGTGGGCAACGACATGCGCATGCTCATCTCCGACATGGCCGGGTGCGCCAACGCCCAGGTCAAGGGCGCCCAGCTCGGTCTCGACCTGACCGATCACGCCATCGCCGGCGAGGTGGTCGAGGCGGTCCGTGAGCGCGAGGCCCACGGCTACTCCTACGAGGACGCCGACGCCAGCTTCGACCTGCTCGTGCGCCGCATGCGCGGCGAGCTCGGGGGGAGCCCGTTCACCGTCGTCGGCTGGCGGGTCATCACCGAGCAGCAGGGCGACGACCCGGACGCCGAGGCGCCCACCGAGGCGGTCGTCCGGCTCATCGCGGGCGGCAGCTACCGGGTCTGCGCGGGCGAGGGCAACGGCCCCGTCAACGCCCTCGACCAGGCGCTGCGCCGCGCCCTCGGCGGCGTGTACCCGCAGGTGTGCGCCTACGAGCTCGTCGACTACCGCGTGCGGCTGCTCGACGAGGGCCACGGCACCGATGCCGCGGTGCGGGTACGCATCGACACCGCCTGCGAGGACGTCACCTGGGCGACCGTCGGCGTCGGCGAGAACGTCATCGAGGCGAGCTGGGAGGCCCTGGCCGAGGCCTTCCTGTACGGGCTGGTCAAGGGCCACGGCCCCAGCACGGCGCGCACGCTCTGACCGGTTCGCCCCCCGCGGACTAGATTTGGCCCATGCGTATTGCCCGTTTCGTCGCGGCCGGTGCGGACCCGGCCTACGGAATCGTCGAACTGGCCGCCGACGGCGGCCGGCATCCCGACACGATCGCCGCGATCAGCGCCGACCCGTTGGCCGGGCCCGTCAACTTCACCGGGGTCCGCCACCGGCTCGACGAGGTGCGCCTGCTCGCCCCGGTGATCCCGCGCAGCAAGATCGTCGCAGTGGCCCGCAACTACGTCGCGCACGCCGCCGAACTGGGCGACGAGGTGGACCGGGAGCCGCTGCTCTTCCTCAAGCCGAACACCAGCGTCATCGGCCCCGGCGAGTCCATCGTCAAGCCGGCCGAGACCGACGACCTGCACTACGAGGGCGAGCTCGCGGTCGTCATCGGACGCATCTGCCATCAGGTCCCGCCCGAGCGCGCCGGTGAGGTCGTCTTCGGCTTCACCTGCGCCAACGACGTCACCGCCCGGGACATCCAGCGCGCCGAGAGCCAGTGGACGCGCGCCAAGGGCTTCGACACCTTCTGCCCGCTCGGCCCGTGGATCGCCGCCCACATCGACCTGGACGGCGCCGGCCGTCTCGGCATCCGCACGAGGATCGACGACGAGCTGCGCCAGGACGGCAACACCGCCGACATGGTCCACCCGATCGCCGAGCTCATCGCGTGCATCTCCGGGTTCACGACCCTGCTGCCCGGCGACGTCATCCTCACCGGCACGCCCGCCGGGGTCGGCCCGATGGGGCCCGGTCAGCAAGTCAGTGTCGAGATCGATTCGATCGGTGCCCTGACCAATCCGGTCATCGGCGCCGACGACGACCACAGTTTCGCCGAGGGCGGGCCAGCGGTCCGGTGAGCGCCAGCAGGAAGGGGGAGAGGCGGCCCGCCCGCAGTGCGCGGGGTCCCGCTGCCCGGCAGGGAACCGTGGGCAAGCGGCGGCCGCGCAGGCCCGCGGATTCCCGGCCGCCCGCCCCCGAGCCCCTCATCGGCGTCCTGCCCAGGCCCCCCCGGTCGGGTGCCGGCTACACCGGGCTGATGGTCGAGGACTCGGACGCCTATCGCACCCGGGCGGCGTTCGGGCTCATCGCCGTGGCCCTCGGCTACCTGGTCGCCACCACGGCGCTCATGTACGTCGGAGCCGCCGTCTCCTGGCTGGCCCGGGGACGCAACGGCTCGTTCACCGAGGGCTATGCGCTCGTCGCCTCCTACGGCGTCGCCGAGGGCGTGGCCATCGTCGACCTGGCGCTGGCCTCGGTGGTCCTCGTCGTCCTGGCCGTCGCCCGCTGGGTCAACGGCCGCACGCCCGGCTGGGTCTGCTCGGTGCAGGGGCGCCTGCGCCCGTCGCTGCTCGCGGCCGGTCTGGTCATCGGGTTCCTCGTCCTCAACGGCGTCTACCTGCTCAGCAGGGTCGGCCAGGCCTGGAGCACCGACCCGCCCGCCCACGCCTGGGTCTGGGTGCTGCTGGTGGCACTGACCGCGCCCCTGCAGGCGGCGGGGGAGGAGTTCCTCTTCCGCGGCTACGTGCAGCAGGCCGTCGGTGCGCTCACCGGCCGCGCCTGGGCAGCCGTCGGGATCAGCGCGCTGGTCTTCGCCCTCATGCACGGCACCCAGAACGCCGCCCTGTTCATCGACCGCCTCGGTTTCGGCCTGGTGGCCGGGGGGATGGTCGTGGCGACCGGGGGGCTGGAGGCCTCGATCGCCGTCCACGCCGCCAACAATGTGAGCAGTTTCTGCTATGCCATCGCCGCCGGTACGGTCAGCCAGACCCGCCAGATCAACTCGAGCACTTGGCCGACGACCGCGTTCAACCTTGTCGCATACGTGGTGTGCGGCGTCCTGACGGTGCCCGCGGCGCGTCTGACGGCCGCGCGCCGGGCGAGCGAGTGAGCCCCGGTTTGCTTCCAGGGGCGCGCATCCACTAGAGTTCTGGTCCGTTGCCGATGCGGGGCCCGGCCGGTGCGCCGGGACCGACGATGGGGTATGGGGTAATTGGCAGCCCTACGGATTCTGGTTCCGTCAGTCCAGGTTCGAGTCCTGGTACCCCAGCCAGAGGCGGTTTGAAGCCCGGGATCGAGCACGTTAGCCTTTCGGGGCGGGAACAACCGAATAGAGTCCTGGCCCCGTTGTGTAGCGGCCTAGCACGCGGCCCTCTCAAGGCTGAAACGTCGGTTCGAATCCGATCGGGGCTACCAGGAGACGAGGGGACCCGGCACGAGAGGCCGGGTCCCCGTTCAGGGCCGCCGACGCCGGCGCGGGACAAGGACTAGTCTGGGGCCATGCTGGCCCATGCGGTCCGCGACGAGCAGCGTGCGATCGGCACCGCGGAGTTCGTCGAGCGCTTCGTCGACGTGCCGCGCTTCCTCTCGTACTGCAGGGACTGCCCGGCGTACGGGCGAACCTGGGCCTGCCCTGAGTTCGATTTCGATCCGCTGGCTGTTTGGAGGAGCAGGCGCTGGTTCCACGTCATCACCCGCACCATCGCATTCACCGGCGAGCGGCCCGGGGAGGGCCTCGGCCCCGATGAGCTGCGATCACGGGTCATGGCGCTGTTCACCGCCGAGAAACGGCGTCTTCGTCATCGCGTCGTCGTCCTGCGCGCGTCTCATCCCGGATCGATTCCCCTGCTCGCCGGGGCCTGCGAGCTGTGCGAGCGCTGCTCGCGCCTGGACGGACGCTCCTGCGTCCACCCCGGGCAGCTCATCCACTCCATCGAGTCGATCGGCGGTGATGTCGTAGGGCTGGTGCGCGAGCTGTTCGGTATCGAGATGGGCTGGAGCGACGGCTCGCACCTGCCCGACGCCTACCACCTGACCGTCGGACTGCTGAGCGACGAACCGGCCCTGTGAGGCGGAGGCGCTGGCCCCGTCACTCGTCCCCGCGGGCGCGGCGCAGCACCTCGGACAGGCGCTCGCCGGCCGCGATGACGGCCGGGGCGTGCAGGCGGCCGGGCTGGCGGGTGAGGCGCTCGATGGGACCCGAGACCGAGACGGCGGCGATGACCTTGCCGGCGGGGGAGCGGACCGGGGCCGACACGGAGGCGACGCCGGCCTCGCGCTCGCCGACCGACTGGGCCCAGCCGCGCCGGCGCACGGTGCTGAGCGCCACCGCCGAGAAGCTGGCACTGGTCAGCCCGGTACTGATGCGGTCGGGTTCCTCCCAGGCCAGCAGCACTTGGGCCGCGGAACCGGCATTCATCGTCAGCTGGGCACCGACGGGGATCGTGTCGCGCAGGCCGCTGGGGCGCTCGGCCGCGGCGGCGCAGATGCGGATGTCGCCCTGGCGGCGGTAGAGCTGCGCAGACTCGCCGGTGATGTCGCGCAGCCGGGCGAGAATGGGGCCGGCCGTCGCCAGCAGGCGGTCCTCGCCGGCGGCCGCGGCCAGCTCGACCAGACGAGGGCCCAGGACGAACCGGCCTTGCAGATCGCGCCCGACGAGACGATGATGTTCGAGGGCGACGGCCAGCCGATGGGCCGTGGGACGGGCCAGACTCGTCGATTGCACCAGTTCGGCCAGCGTCATCGGGCCCTGCTCGAGCGCCGTGAGGACGAGGGCCGCCTTGTCAAGAACGCCAACACCACTCGTTTTGTCCATGAAGTGAGACTATCATCTCGCATTTTGATATGACAAGGGTAGAATGGGGCCCATGGCGAGGACTCTTGTTGAGAAGATCTGGGATGACCACGTGGTCCGATCGGGCAATGGCTCGCCCGATCTGCTCTACATCGACCTGCACCTCATCCACGAGGTCACGAGTCCGCAGGCATTCGAGGGTCTTCGACTTGCCGGGCGCACGGTGCGCCGTCCCGATCTGACCATCGGCACCGAGGACCACAACGTCCCCACGATCGACATCTCCAAGCCGATCGCCGACCCGGTCTCGGCGACCCAGGTCAGCACCCTGCGCGCCAACTGCGCAGAGTTCGGCGTGCCGCTGCACTCCCTGGGCGATGGCGAGCAGGGCATCGTCCACGTCATGGGCCCGAACCTGGGCCTGACCCAGCCGGGCATGACGATCGTCTGCGGCGACTCGCACACGGCCACCCACGGCGCATTCGGTGCCCTGGCCTTCGGCATCGGCACCAGCGAGGTCGAGCACGTGCTCGCCACCCAGACCCTGCCGCAGGCCCGGCACAAGTCCATGGGCGTGTTCATCGACGGCGAGCTGGGCCCCGGCGTCGCCCCCAAGGACATCATCCTGGCGCTCATCGCCCAGGAGACCACCGGCGGCGGCCAGGGCCACGTCGTCGAGTACCGCGGCGAGGCCATCGAGAAGATGTCGATGGAGGGCCGCATGACGATCTGCAACATGTCGATCGAGTGGGGCGCCAAGGCCGGCCTGGTCGCTCCCGACGAGACCACCCTCGAATACGTCAGGGGCCGTCCGCACGCCCCAGAGGGGGCTGCGTGGGACGGGGCCGTCGAGTACTGGAGGTCGCTGCGCTCGGATCCGGGCGCCTCCTACGACAAGGAGGTCCGCCTGGACGTGTCCCGTCTGAGCCCCTTCGCCACCTGGGGCACCAACCCGGGCCAGGGGGTTCCGCTGGACGCCCGCGTGCCCTCCCCCGAGGACTTCGCCGACGAGACGGCCCGCGCCGCGGCCACCCGCGCCCTGGAGTACATGAACCTGCGGGCCGGCACCCCGATGCGCGACATCCCGATCGACACCGTCTTCCTCGGCTCGTGCACGAACGGCCGCATCGAGGACCTGCGCGCCGCGGCCGACATCATCAAGGGGCGCAGGATCGCCGACTCCGTGCGCATGCTCGTCGTGCCCGGCTCGGCCGCAGTGCGCCGGCAGGCCATGGCCGAGGGCCTCGACCGCGTCTTCACCGAGGCCGGCGCCGAGTGGCGCTTCGCCGGCTGTTCGATGTGCCTGGGCATGAACCCCGACCAGTTGAGTCCCGGCGAGCGGAGCGCATCCACCTCGAACCGCAACTTCGAGGGGCGCCAGGGCAAGGGAGGGCGCACCCACCTGGTGAGCCCGGCCGTCGCCGCCGCGACCGCCGTCACCGGTCACCTGTCAACCCCGGCGGACCTGGACTGAGGGAGCACAGCCGACATGGAGAAGTTCGTGACGCACACCGGCATCCCGGTCCCGCTGCGCCGGTCCAATGTGGACACCGATCAGATCATCCCCGCCGTCTACCTCAAGCGCATCCGACGCACGGGATTCGAGGACGGCCTGTTCAGCGCATGGCGCGACGCCCCCGATTTCGTGCTGAACCGGCCCGCCTGGAGGAGGGGCTCGATCCTCGTGGCCGGCCCCGACTTCGGCACCGGCAGCTCCCGCGAGCACGCCGTCTGGGCCCTGCAGGGCTACGGCTTCAAGGCCGTCATCGGCTCGCGCTTCGGCGACATCTTCCGCGGCAACTCCGGCAAGGCCGGTCTCCTGCTGGCCACCGTGCCGCAGGACGTCGTCGAGGAGCTGTGGGCGTTCTGCGAGACCGAGCCGGGCCGCCGGATCACCATCGACCTCCTCGACCGCACGATCGAGGCCGGCGACAGGTCCTACGGCTTCGACCTGGACGACCACACCCGTCATCGCCTGCTCGAAGGCCTCGACGACATAGCCGTCACCCTGCAGCACGAGGACGAGATCGCCGTCTACGAGGCCCGCCGCCCGCCGTTCAAGCCGGTCACGCCCGAGCACGCGCCCGGCCCCGCCGCCCGCGGACGGCGGCCGCGAGGCGGAGCCTGACACAATGAGGCCATGAAGTCGTTGAGCGCCCCGGCCCCCCGCCCGTACCGAGGCCGGCTGGGACTGCTCAACCGCGAACCCACGACGAGGCTCTTCGCGGCGCTGCCGCCCATCGCGGACCGCCTGCTGGCGCCGGTGTGCAGACTGCACTACGCGGGCCAGGAGAACGTCCCGGCCGCCGGCCCGGTCATCCTGGCGCCCAACCACCTGTGCAATCTCGACCCCGTGATCGTGGGGCACTACACCGTCTACGCCGGGCGCTGGCCGCACTTCCTGGCCAGGGCCGACCTCTTCGCCGTGCCGGCCATCGGCCGGCTGCTGCGCGGCATCGAGCAGATCCCCGTCGAGCGCGGGTCGGTGAGGGCCGTCGACTCGCTCGCCGCGGCCCGGCGGATGCTCATCGCCGGGCGGGCCGTCATCGTCTACCCCGAGGGCACCTTCACCTATGACCCCGAGGAGTGGCCGATGGCCGGCCACACCGGTGCGGCCAGGCTGGCGCTGGCCACCGGCGCGCCCGTCGTCCCCATCGGCCAATGGGGCGCGAACTACATCATTCCGCCGCGCCACAAGCGCAGGGCGCGCCTGATCGGCCGTACCGACGTCACCGTCCGGGCGGGCCCCGCCGTCGACCTGTCGGACCTCGCCCCGCGCGGCAGCCACGACCGCGGGGCGGCCCGTGAGGCCACCGTGCTCATCATGGACGCCATCCGCGCCCAGACCGAGCGGGTCAGGGGCGAGAAGGCCCCCCGGGGGCGCTGGCACCCCGGCCGCGGGCTGCGCGTGCCGGTCCAGGAGGCGGTCCGCTGAGTCCGCGGGCACGGGCCGCCCCGCCGTGATGTCGGACGGAGGCCGCACGATTACGCTGGGAGCGGTCCTCCAGAAGGGAATCCTCGATGAGTGCTGATGAGCGCATCAAGATCGCCGTCGTCTTCGGCGGCCAGTCCAACGAGCACGAGGTCTCGTGTCTGACGGCGGCCGGCGTGCTCGGCGCGCTCGACCCGTCCCGCTACGAGGTGCACGGCGTCGGCATCGACAAGCAGGGCGTCTGGCGCCGCTACTCGGTCGACGAGATCGGGGCCCTCCGCATCGAGAACGGCAGGCTGCCGTCGATCGACGAGGGCCACCCCCTCGCCGTCATGGTGCGCGAGCCCGGCGGCGTGCGCCTGGCCACGCTCGAGGGCGACCGGATGAGCGACCCGGTTCGCGTCGACGTCGCCTTCCCGGTCATGCACGGCGCATACTGCGAGGACGGCTGCATCCAGGGCCACTTCGAGACCCTGGGCCTGCGCTACGTCGGCTGCGGCGTCACCAGCAGCGCCAACGGCATGGACAAGGCCTTCATGCGCATCTGCTTCGAACAGGCCGGCATCCCGCTCGTGCCGTGGCTGACGATCGCGCCCGCCCAGTGGCGCGAGGACCGCCAGGGCTGCCTCGACCGCGTGAACGCCGAACTGCGCTACCCCGTTTACGTCAAGCCGGCCCGCGGCGGGTCCTCGGTGGGCATCAGCCGCGTCGGCGATCCGGCGCGGCTCGCCGGGGCCGTCGAGGCGGCCCGCGCTGTCGACCCGAAGGTCGTTGTCGAGCAGGGCGTCGTCGGCGCCCGGGAGATCGAGTGCGGCGTGCTGGCCGCCGTGGGCGAGGCCCCCAGGGCCTCGCGCCCCGGCGAGATCATCATGCACGCCAACGACGGCTTCTACGACTACAGCGCCAAGTACCTGCCCGAGGAGCAGGTCGAGCTGCAGGTGCCGGCCGACCTCCCGGCCGACGTCACCGAGCGCGTGCGCGCCACCGCCATCGCCTGCTTCGAGGCACTCGACTGCGAGGGCCTGTCGCGCGTGGACTTCTTCGTCCTGCCCGACGGCCGGGCGCTCGTCAACGAGATCAACACGATGCCCGGCTTCACCCCGTTCTCGATGTACCCGAGCATGTGGAGGGCCACCGACGTCGAGTACGCCGACCTGATCGGCGCCCTCGTCGACCAGGCTCTTGCACGCCCGGCCTCGGTGCTGCGCTGAACGGATCCCCGACTCGCGGCGGGGGCCGTGCACGGGCGGCGGGCCGGATCACGCTAGCGTTGATGCCATGCCGCACACCAGGTCGTCCCGCGCCCGCACCGTCGCCGATGTCGGCGAGTTCGGCGTCATCGCCGACATCGTCCGCGACCTGTCGATGCCCCCGGCCGTCTCGGTCGGCCCCGGCGACGACTCGGCCGTCTACCTCGTCAACGGGTCGGCCGTGATGAGCACCGACATGCTCATCGAGGGCGTGCACTTCCGCCGCGACTGGTCCAGCGGCACCGAGATCGGGCGGAAGGCCGTCGCCGTCAACGCCGCCGACCTGGAGGCCGTGGGCGCCGCGCCGCTGGTCATGAACGTCGGGCTGGGCGTGCCCGACGACCTGCCCGTCCAGTGGGTGCACGACTTCGCCACCGGACTGCGCGCCGAGGCCGACACCGTCGGCCTGACCCTGGTCGGTGGCGACACCACCGGCGCCCGCGACGTCACCATCTGCGTCACCGTCATCGGCCAGACCGACGGGCGCGAACCCGTTCTGCGCAGCGGCGCCCGCCCCGGTGACGTCGTCGCCTGCTGCGGCCGCCTCGGCTGGGCCGCAGCAGGGCTGGCCGCCCTCGGGCGCGGCTTCCGCAGCCCTCGCGCCGCCGTCGACTCCCAGCGGGTCCCGCTGGTGCCCTACGGCGCCGGCCGGCAGGCCGCCCAGTCCGGCGCCACCGCGATGATCGATGTCTCCGACGGCCTCATCGCCGATCTGGGCCACATCGCCGACGCCTCCGGCGTGCGCATCGATCTGCGCTCGGCCGCCTTCGAGGTGCCCGATCCGGTCCAGGCCGTTGCCGCCGCGACCGGCAAGGACCCGCTCGGCTTCGTCCTGACCGGGGGAGAGGACCACGCGCTCGTCGCGACCTTCCCGGCCGGCGCGGTGCCCCCCGAATGGGTCGAGGTGGGCGCGGTCGCCGAGGCCGATGGGGCGAGTGCTCCCGAGGTCACCGTCGACGGCGCCGCATGGAGCGGCACCAGTGGCGGCTGGGAACACTTCAGGTCCTGACGGCGGCTGGCTCTCGGCGAGGGAACTGGCAGCCCCCGTCGGGCGAAGGTAACCTGAACGCCATGGCGACCCGCGTGTCCTCCTCGTCGCGGTCCGGCGCCCGCGGCGGCTCGAAACGTCCCTCGAAGGCGAGGAGTCGTGCCGCGGGCGCACGTCCTGGCGGGAGCAGCAGATCCAAGTCCACCCGCACCAGGTCCTCCAAGGGCGGGGCGCGAGGCGCCGCGTCGCGCCCGAATCCGCTGCTGCACGCGATCGGCGTGGCGTGGTCGGGCCGCGCCGGCGCGCTCGGCTCCGGCGCGCGCCGGATCGGCCGTTCCGCCC
>NZ_CAUTOU010000022.1:0-30762 GCF_963539965.1 uncultured Propionibacterium sp. | reverse complement strand
GGGGGGGGGGGCCCCGCCCCGGGTACCATGCCCCCCCAGGGACCCCCCGATCTGCCCCCCCCCTCGTGGGGGGCCCCCCGCGGCGCCCGCCGCCCTGCTCACCGGGACCTCGTTGACGGCCGTACCCGCCCGGGCCGACGACGGCTGGTCGGGCACCCCCGTGGCCTCCAGCGCGGCCGGCGCCCAGGACTGCGCCCAGGTGCTGCTCGTCGGCGCACGCGGCTCGGGCCAGGAGGCGCCCTACGGCGACACGGTGGACGACGTGCGCGCCGAGCTGGCCTCGCGCGTCGGCGGGCGGCGTCCCGACCTGCGGCTGGCCCAGGTGTACCTGGACTACCCCGCCGCCTCCCTCGACGACATCGACACGGCCTCCGTGGAGAACGTGGTGCTCGGCGACGAGTCGGCGACCGCCCCGGCCTATGTCGCCTCGGTGGAGGCGGGCGTGTCCGAGCTGGAGCGCCTGGCCGCCGCCGAGGCGCAGCGCTGCCCCGACGAGAAGCTGCTCGTCGTGGGCTACAGCCAGGGCGCCGAGGTGGCCACGCGCGCGCTCGGCTCCGGGGCGCTGGACGGCAATCTGCTGGGAGCCGTCCTGCTCGGAAATCCGCTGCACTACGACGGCCAGAACGTCACCGAACTCGATGGCACGGCATCGAACCGCTCCTACGGGCTCACCGCCGCCCTGTACTACCTCAAGGCGGAGCTGGCCGCCAGCACCGGCGATCGCCAAGCGCAGGTGACGCGGCTCATCGAAGTCGTCGTCTCGATGTACAACGGCACGGTCGACACCACGACGCTCGCGTCCGCCATGACGGGCATAGGGGCCTCGGTCCCCGGCGGGGACGCGCCCAGGACCTGGTCGGTGTGCACGGCCGGCGACCCGGTCTGCGACTCGACCGATGCGCTGGCGCGCGTGTTCACCAGTTCCTCGGCGCTGGAGGAGGAGCACTCGGCCGGCAGCGCGAACCACGACTCGTACACGCCGGACGCCCTGCAGAACACGCTCGACGCGGTGGCGGCCGAACTCGTCGACCTGCCGCATGCCCAGGCGTCCTCGCCGGAGTCCGCGCCGAGCCGGAGCCGCAGGGGCCTGCTCTACGGGGGTCTCGGCGCGGCGGCGCTGCTGGCCGGCGGCGCGGTCATCGTCGTGCGCCGGCGCCGGTCGCCGAGGACCGGCGCAGCAGGCGGCTGAGCTCCGGGCGAGCCGGCCCCGGGGTCGTCCCGTCTCCTGTTTGCGAGGCGCCGGGGATGCTGTGCTATGGTTTCGGGGCCGTCGCGAGGCGGCACTGCGCGAGTGGCGGAATGGCAGACGCGCTGGCTTCAGGTGCCAGTGCCCGTTTAGGGCGTGGAGGTTCAACTCCTCTCTCGCGCACAGCATGAGCCCCTGACCGATCTGATTCCGGCCGGGGGCTTCCCTGTCCTCGGGGTTCTGTGAGACGCTGCCGGATCACGCCAGGGGGCGGCACGCCCGGTGCACGACGGGCGCATGCCCAGGGCACGGGTCGGCGTCGATCCGGCAGGCTCCGCCGACCGGTCGGACCGGACGGAATCCTCCGGCCCGAACCGAGACGCACCGGCCAGCAATGCACGCCCCGCGCCTCCCGTGCACGGCCTCAGAGTGGCCTCCGGAACGGCGCCCCGGCCCCCGCCCCGGGCGCGGCCCCGGTGCGGCGAGCCCTCGCCCGCCCCGATCGAATTCGTTCGCACCGATCCCCTTGACACCGGTTCCGTGGGCGCGGCAAACTGATCACACAGTGATTATCACGTGATAATCACGATCACAACGCTCGTCAATGAGGATGAACCACAATGAACCCCCAAACCACTTCGCCGCCTGACGCCGACCGGGCGCGGGCCGTCAAACGCCGTCTCAACGTGGCGACCGTCGTCGTCACCTTCGGAGCCCTCGCCTTCGGCTACGACACCGGCGTCATCTCCGGCGCCCTGCCCTTCATGACCCGCTCGACCGCCGAGGGCGGCCTCGACCTCACCCCGACCACCGAGGGCATGGTGACCTCCTCGCTGCTGCTGGGCGCCGCCTTCGGGGCCATCATCGGCGGACGCCTCTCCGACCGGCACGGGCGGCGTCGCAATGTCATGATGCTGGCCTTCATGTTCTTCCTCGGCGCCCTCGGGTGCGCCCTCGCACCGAACCTCCCGGTCATGCTCGTGTGCCGCATGGTCCTCGGCTTCGCCGTCGGCGGCGCCTCGGCCACCGTCCCCATGTTCATCGGCGAGCTGGCCCCCGCCGAACGGCGCGGCCCGCTCGTCTCCCGCAACGAGCTCATGATCGTCACCGGCCAGCTCATCGCCTACGTCTCCAACGCCATCATCGGTCTCGTCTCCGAAGGAGGGCACGCCTGGCGCCTCATGCTCGGACTGGCCACCATCCCCGCGATCGCACTGTGGATCGGCGTCCACTTCGTGCCCGAGTCCCCGCGCTGGCTCGTGAGCAAGGGGCGCGGCGAGGAGGCCCTCGAGGTCCTCAGGCTGCTGCGCACCGGCGACCCCCGCCCCGAGGTCGGGGAGATCACCGAGGTCGTCGAGGAGACCACCAGGGCGCAGTCCGACGCCTGGGGCCATCTGCGGACGCCGTGGATCCGCCGCATCACCCTCATCGGCATCGGCTTCGGCATCGTCATCCAGCTCACCGGCGTCAACGCCATCATGTACTTCGCCCCGACGGTCCTCATGAGCACCGGCATGGGCACGCAGGCCTCACTCGTGGCCACCATCGCCAACGGCGTCATCTCGGTCGCCGCGGTCGCCACCGGCCTCGTCGTCATCGGCAGGTCGAACCGCCGCACGATGCTCCGCATCGGCATGAGCGGCCTCGTCATCTCGCAGATCCTCCTCGGCCTGGCCTTCCTGCTGCCCGAGGCCCCCTGGCGCGGCTACCTCATCCTGCTGCTCATGCTCTGCTTCCTGTGGTTCATGCAGATGTTCTGCAGCATCGTCTTCTGGCTCATGATGGCCGAGATCTTCCCCCTGCGGGTGCGCGGCGTCGCCATGGGCATCGCCGTGTTCTGCCAGTGGATCTCCAACGCCGTGGTCACCCTCTGCTTCCCGATCCTGCTGGACGCCATCGGCATGAGGACCTTCTTCATCTTCGCCGTCATCAACTTCCTGGTGCTCCTCTGGGAGCAGAAGTACCTGCCCGAGACCAGGGGCAAGTCGCTGGAGTACCTCGAGGAGGAGCTCGCCTCCGGCTCGGACGCCCGCGAACCCGGCCCCCTCTCCATCGGCTGAGCACGCGCCCACCCCATCGAACCTTCCAGCCCACCTGTTCACCGCATCCACGAAAGGAATCACCACCATGTCCCGAGACCTCCGCATAGCCGTCGTCGGAGCCGGATTCGCCGGCCAGGGCCACGCCTTCGGCTTCCGCAACGCCCAGATGCTGCCCGCCCTCAAGGGCGTCAACGTCATCATGGACACCCTCGTCGAGCCCAACGCCCCTCTGGCGGAGACCGTCTCCGCCAAGTACGGCTTCGAGCGGACCGCCTCCGGCATCGACGAGATCATCGACCGCCCCGAGATCGAGGCCGTCTCCCTGGCCCTGCCGAACAACGCCTACATCGACGTCGTCCCGAGGCTGCTCAAGGCCGGCAGGCACATCTTCTGCGAGAAGCCGCTCGGCCTGAACTCCGCCGAGGCCGAGGAGATGACCCGTGCGGCCGACGAGGCCGGCGTCGTCACCGCCGTGGGCTTCTGCCGACGGCGGGTGCCGGCCCTGGCCGCGCTCGCACAGGTCGTCAAGGACGGCGGCATCGGCACGGTCCACTCCTTCCGAGCCAGCTACTTCGCCGACTACGCCGCCAGCCCGAGGGCCCCGCGCACCTGGCGCTTCGTCAGGAACGTCGCCGGGGGCGGCGCCGTCGCCGACATCGGCGCCCACATCATCGACACGGTGCGCTTCGTCCTGGGCGACGTCGCCGAGGTCGTCTCCTGCCAGCTGGAGACGGTCATCAAGGAGCGCCCGCTGCCCACCGGCGGCACCGGGCACACCCAGGGCGCCTCCGAGACCGACTTCGCCCCCGTCGAGAACGACGACAACGCCGTGGTCTCCCTGCGCACCGCGGGCGGCGCCGTCGGCTCGGTCAACCTGTCGCGCATCGCCACCGGCATCACCGATGTCTTCGCGCTCGAGGTCTACGGCGACAAGGGCTGGGCCAGGTTCGAGTCGCCCCACTCCGACGAGTTCTACCTCTGCCAGCCCGAGCAGTCCGCCCCCGGCTTCGACGGCCCCCGCCAGATCATCGCAGGCCCCGCCTTCCCCTGCTTCGGCGACGTCGCCTGCATGCCCGGCCGCGGAGTCGGCACCGGCTACGGGGAGAACCTCATCGGCGAGATCCAGGAGTTCGTCGCCGCCGTCGTCGGCAGGGGCAAGGTCACCGTGCCCTTCTCCGAGGCGATTCCGACCATGAGGATCATCGAGGCGGCCGAGAGGGCCGCCGAGACGGGCGCACCCGTCCGGCTCGCCTGACCCCGCCGCGCCATCCCGGCGCACCGATCGGTGTCGTGGGCGGCAGCCGGCGCGGGTGCCGCCCACGGCACCTGGCCCCTCCCCGCACCCAATCACTCACCAGAAAACCACCGAAGGAGACAGCAATGTCATCGACCGTCACCAACGCCCGCCTCGGCTCCGCCCCCGACTCCTGGGGCGTCTGGTTCCCCGACAACCCCAGGCAGGTGCCCGGCACCCGCTACCTGGACGAGATCGCCCAGGCCGGCTACCGGTACATGGAGCTCGGCCCCTACGGCTTCCTGCCCACCGACCCCGCAGAGCTCGGCGAGGAGCTCGCCAGGCGCGACCTCAAGGTCTCCGCGGGGACCGTCGGCGGCGCCTTCCACCACGCCGACCAGTTCGAGGCGATCAAGAAGGACGCGCTCGACGTGGCCCGCCTCGCCGCCGCGGTCGGCGCCACCCACCTCGTCCTCCTGCCGGCGATGTACCGCGACCTGCTGTCCGGCGACTACCTCGAGGACGCCGAGCTGGACGCCGAGGGCTGGGGACGGCTCGTGTCCTCGGTGCAGGAGATCGCCCGCATCGTCGCCTCCGAGACCGGCCTGCGCGCCGTCTTCCACCCGCACGCCGACTCCCACGTCGAGACCCAGCAGCAGACCTACCGGTGGCTCGACGACACCGACCCGGACAGGATCGGCCTGTGCCTCGACACCGGCCACATCGAGTACGGCGGCGGCGATTCCGCCGAGATCATCCGCCGCTACCCCGAACGCGTGGAGTACATCCACTTCAAGCAGGTCGACCCGGCCAAGATGGCCGTCGTCAAGGACAGGGACCTGCCCTTCTCCGAGGCCGTCAAGCTCGGCGCGATCTGCGAGCCCCCGAGCGGGGTGCCGACCGTCGAGTCGATCGCCCGCGAGATGAACCGCCTCGACCCGAGCATCTTCGTCATCGTCGAGCAGGACCTCTTCCCCTGCCACCCCGACACGCCCTTCCCGATCGCCCTGCGCACCGCCACCCAGCTGCGCGGCGCCCGCATCGCGCGCTGAGGGCGGTGCCCGGGCCCCGCAGCCGCCGGGGACGGAGTGGCCGCCCGCGGCACGACCCCGCCCGATCGCCGGGCGGGGCCGGCCCACAGGGCCCGGACCCGTCACGAGCATCAGCAGGCCGTTCCGAGCCATCGCGGCGAGGAGCCAACACCGGAATGGCGAACACGTCATCGCGCCCGAAACCACTAGTGTTCCTCTCAGCGCGAGAATACCGGGGGCTGCCGTGGCGACGAGAACGACGATCCATCAGGTCATCGAGAACTTTCAGGGCAAGGGTTCGACCTCCGAGCGGGGCACGAGGTTCGAGCAGCTGATGGTCGACTGGTTCCGCCTCGACCCGACCCTGGCGAGCGAGTACGACGAGGTGCAGATGTGGCCGGACTGGTCGCACAACGAGCACACCCACGACTCGGGCATCGACCTGGTCGCCCGCAACCGCGGCACCGGCCGCTGGACGGCCGTCCAGTGCAAGTTCTACGACCCCAGGTACTCCCTGCAGAAGACCGACATCGACTCCTTCTTCACCGCCTCCGGCAGGGCCTGGGACAGCATCACGTTCGACAACCGCATCATCATCTCCACGACGGACCGCTGGTCGAACCACGCCGAGAAGGCCCTGGAGAACCAGACGGTGCCGGTGCAGCGCATCGGGCTGGCGGACATCGCCGAGTCCCCCATCGACTGGATGCGCCACGACGGCGTCGAGGTGCGTTTCGAGCCCCGCAAGGCCAAGCGCTACAGCCTGCGCCCTCACCAGAAGGAGGCCATCGACAGGATCCAGGAGGGCTTCCGGACGCACGACCGGGGCAAGTGGGTCTCGGCCTGCGGCACGGGCAAGACCTTCGCCTCGCTCAAACTCGCCGAGCAGCGCTGCGCCGAGAACGGCGGCCGCCTCAAGGTCCTCTTCCTGGCACCGTCGATCTCGCTGGTCTCGCAGACGCTGCGCGAGTGGATGGCCCAGTCCCAGACTCTCATCCGCCCGCTCGTGGTGTGCTCGGACACGAAGGCCTCCAAGCAGGCCGAGGACATCACCGTCCACGACATCCCGCTGCCCACCACCGATGCCGGGCGGCTGGCCGCCCAGATGGGCGGGATCGGCCGCCGGGGCAGGCAGATGGTGGTGGTCTTCTCGACCTACCAGTCGATCGATGTGGTCGCCCAGGCGCAGCGGGCCTCGGGCGAGCAGTTCGACCTGATCCTGTGCGACGAGGCGCATCGCACGACGGGCGTCACGTTGCCGGGTGCGGGTGATGAGTCGGCCTTCGTCAAGGTTCACAACAACTCCTATCTCCCTGCCGACAAGCGCCTCTACATGACGGCGACCCCGCGCATCTACGGCGAGGAGGCCAAGAAGAAGGCCGCCGACCACTCCGTCCTCATCGCCTCGATGGACGACGAGACCATCTTCGGCCCCGAGTTCCACCGGCTCGGTTTCGGCGAGGCGGTCGAGCGTGACCTGCTCGCCGACTACAAGGTGATGATCCTGTGCGTCGCGGCCGAGGCCGTCGCCGAGCCGCTGCAGGGCGCCCTGGCCAACGAGGAGCACGAGATCACGCTGGATGACGCCGCCAAGATCGTCGGCTGCTGGAACGGTCTGGCCAAGCGCACCACCGACATGGACTTCGGCCCGGACCCTGCACCGATGAGGCGAGCGGTCGCCTTCGCACAGAACATCAAGGCCTCGAAGGCCTTCGCCCGGGCCGTCCCCGATGTCGTCGACAGTCTCATCGCCGACCGGAACACCCCCGATCTGGAGGTGGCGTGCCACCACGTCGACGGCACGATGAACGCGTTGACGCGCTCGGAGCAGCTGGCCTGGCTCAAGGCCCCCGCGCCGGAGAACGAGTGCCGCGTCCTGTCGAACGCCCGGTGCCTGTCGGAGGGCGTCGACGTGCCGGCGCTCGACGCAGTGCTCTTCCTGTCGCCGCGCAATTCGCTGGTGGACGTCGTGCAGTCGGTCGGGCGCGTCATGCGCAAGCCCAGGGGCAAGGACTACGGCTACATCATCCTGCCGGTCGCCATCGACGCGAACGAGTCACCGGAGGAGGCGATGCGCAGCAACAAGCGGTTCAAGGTGGTCTGGGACGTGCTCAACGCCCTGCGCGCCCACGACGACCGCTTCAACGCGATGATCAACTCCATCGACCTCGACGGCTCGACCAAGGGCAGGATCGGCATCGGGGTCTTCGACGCCGTGGGGGTCGACGCCGCCGAGGACGGCGAGGGCGCAGCCGCGACCAGGACGGCGCTGGCGTCCCAGGCGCCCCTGTTCGCCCTTGAGATGAGGAGCGCGATCCTGGCGCGCATCGTCAAGAAGGTCGGCGAGCGCGACTACTGGGACTCCTGGGCCGACGATGTCGTGCGCATCCACACGAACCAGACCACGAGGATCGATGCGGTCCTCGCCTCGGCCCGCCGGGACCACAGTCCGCTGATGAGCCGCTTCGACGAGTTCCTCGAGGGGCTGCGCGCCAATATCAACGAGTCGATCGGCGAGGCCGACGCGATCGACATGCTCAGCCAGCACCTCATCACCCGGCCGGTCTTCGAGGCCCTCTTCCCCGCCGGCTCGTTCGCCGAGCACAATCCGGTCTCGGTCTCGATGCAGGCGATGGTCGACGCGCTGGCCGGGCAGGGACTGGAGGCAGAGACCGCCGCACTGACGGAGTTCTACGACTCCGTGCGGGCCAGGGCCGCCAGCGTCACGACGCCCGAGGGGCGCCAGACGATCATCCACCGGCTCTACGAGGACTTCTTCAAGAAGGCCTTCCCGAAGCAGGCCAGCTCGTTCGGGGTGGTCTACACTCCGGTGGAGATCGTCGACTTCATCCTGCGCGCCGCCGACGAGGTCTGCCGCAGCGAGTTCGGTTACGGCATCAGCGACGAGGGCGTGCACGTGCTCGACCCGTTCACCGGCACCGGAACCTTCATCGTGCGGCTGCTGCAGTCGGACATCATCGCCCCGGCCGACCTGGCGAGGAAGTACGCGCACGAACTGTGGGCCAACGAGATCATGCTGCTGGCCTACTACATCGCCTGCGTGAACATCGAGACGACCTATCAGGCGATCCGCCAGCGCGAGCTCGGCCCGGACCAGCAGGCCCCCTACGTGCCGTTCCCCGGCGCGACGCTCACCGACACCTTCCAGATCACCGAGGACGGCGACCGGGCCGACAGCTCGCTCATTCCGGTGAACAACGAGCGCATCGAGGCCCAGCTGCGCACACCCATCAAGGTGATCGTCGGCAACCCGCCGTACTCGGTGGGCCAGTCGAGCGCCAATGACGACAACGCGAATCTGCGCTACCCCACTTTGGACGGCAGGATCGCCGACACCTATGCGGCCCTGTCGACGGCCACGAACAAGAAAAACCTCTACGACTCCTACATCCGGGCCTTCCGCTGGGCCAGCGACCGGCTCGGCGAGCAGGGCGTCATGGCCTTCGTCTCGAACAACGGCTGGGTGGACGACAACGCCGCCGACGGCATCCGCAAGAGTTTCACCGGTGAGTTCAGCCACATCTGGGTTCACAACCTGCGCGGGAATCAGCGCACCGCCGGCGAGACCTCCCGCCGCGAGGGCGGCAAGGTCTTCGGCTCGGGCGCACGGATCGGCGTCGCCGTGCTCATCGCCGCCAAGGATCCCGCGGTCTCGGGCTGCCGGCTGCACTACTGGGCCGTGCCCGACTACCAGAGCCGGGAGGAGAAGCTGACCGGCATCGACGACGCGAGTCTAAGCTCAATCCCTTGGCAAGAGATCACCCCGAACGACGCAGGTGACTGGATCAACCAACGCAACGTTAGATTTGACACTTACCCAACACTGTGCGATGAAGCCATCAGTTATTTCGCATCACATTCTCGCGGCGTTGAAACCACTCGCGATGCTTGGTGCTACAACTTCAGTACCAACGAAGTCAGAGTCAATATGTCTCGAATGATCGATTTCTACAACCAACAAGCTTCTTCAGGATTTACTTCTACAAATGAGTTAGATCTCGATCCTAAAAAGGTCAGCTGGAGCAGGAATATCAAAAGAAGAGCTCTGGCTGGAAAACTTGAGCGTTTCATTGGGGCCCATGTTCGCAAGTCAGCGATCTACAGACCTTTCACAAAGCAAGCACTGTACTTCGATCCTGTATTTAACTCTGTGCCTGGGAAAAATTTTTTATATTTCCCCACACCGGCTCACGAGAACTACGGCATCTACATAGTCGGAGAGGGATCAGCTGTCCCATTCAGTGCGGTAATGCTCAATACACTACCCAATCTACACGTCACTGGTGCTGGTAGCGGTGGCCAGTTCTTCCCCCGCTGGACCTATGAGAAGATCGAGGATGACGGCGCCATGTTCTCGTCACCAGCCGAGGGAGTCATCGTCGATGGGTACCGGCGCGTCGACAACATCACCGATGGGATCCTCGACGCCTACCGGGCGACCTTCGGGCCGCAGGTGAGCAAGGGCGACATCTTCCATTACGTCTACGCCGTGCTGCACTCACCGCAGTACCGCAGCACCTTCGCCGCAGACTTGAAACGGATGCTGCCGCGCATCCCCTCGGCGGCCAGTCCCAGCGATTTCAGCGCCTTCGCCGAGGCCGGCAGGCAGCTCGCCCACCTGCACATGAACTACGAGTCGGCCGAGCCCTATCCGCTGCACGAGTCGACGCACCCGCTCGGTGTCGATGACTGGGAGCTGTACCGGGTGAGGAAGATGAAGTGGCAGGACAAGAAGACGAAGAAGGCCATCGTCTACAACGACCACCTCACCCTCAGCGACATCCCGGCCGAGGCGAACGAGTACATGCTCGGCTCGCGCTCGGGCCTGGAGTGGCTCATCGACCGCTATCAGGTGAGGACCGACAAGGACTCGGGCATCGTCAACGATCCGAACGACTGGTGCCGCGAGCACGACGATCCCCGCTACATCATCGACCTCATCAAGCGCGTCACCCGCGTCTCAGTCGAAACGATGAGGATCGTCCGGCTACTCCCCGAGTTACCGCTATGATCCCATGGGATACTCCATTCACTTTTCTTTATTACAAGACGTCAAGTCCAAACTCTGAAAGACCGAAAGGAATCATCATGCCACTTCGCCATCCAGTTTATCTTGATGCTGAAACATTGAACGCTCTGGCCGACTATTACGAACTTGCTACTGCCCCATCAACAAAGATCGTGGAAAAATCCACCAAAAAAAGCTCAGCAGGCATTGCAGCTCCATTTGGCATCACCGCGCAGGCTGGACTAGGAAAAAGCATTGAGTTCCAATCAAGCTACACCATCACCCCCAGCGAAAAGGCATCGGTTAGCAAAGTGATCGATGGGCTCATAGCAAGCGACAATGTGGTAACCGCATCTCCTGATGCGACATTGGCAAAGGATTACGTAGTTGAAGTCGAAGGGAACATCCGTCTTACTGCCGCAAGTTTGGCTGGGAAGATGTTTTATGTTCTCAAAAAATACCTGGAATCCATTGACCAAAATATCACAGATCTCAACTTTACGAACATCGAACCCGAGGTTATGCAAATTTTTCAGTCAATATATCTTGGGAATGAACTCGTTTCAATTCCTATTCTAATTGATATAGTCAATTCAGGTTTCTCCCCGAGGATTTTAGCGAATCTCCGACCCAACATGTTCGTAGATTCAGCAACCAGCAACCAGATCGAGGGAGAACGCAGGGTACTCGGCACCGTCAGAACCTTGATCAAAGGTGGGGATGACGGCTATCTTTCAACCGAAGAGTGGCTGTTCCCGAATTGGGAGTATCTAATGAAACGGGTGCTCATGACTAAGGTTAATAACCCTGTGAAAGAACTCATCAAAAAACTTGACATCGAGTTCCCGGCAGAAGATGTTGATTCTTGGATCAAGGGGCCTGCTGTTATTTTGGACACCATCGCCATTTACTAATCCAAGGAAGCCTTACGATAGTTAAAATACGATAGTTACAATCCATCGAGAATAAGCCTCATTATTGACATTATGATGATCATGAAACAAGATCGTATTTTCGTGGACTTTGCGCGTTGTTTCGGATATGATTAGGTCATGCAGATCGAGTCATCCCAGAAGAAATCGCCGTCCTGATCAGGTGGAAGAAACGTTCCGATATCTATGTGCTGGTGCGAATGCGTGAGTATTATCGCTGAACTGATCGAGCACAGTAAGAAGACCGTGCAGGAATGGCTGGCCGACTGACAGGACAGCAGGATGTGCTCGGTGTCGACCGAGCACGCAAGGAACCAGAACGCCGCGAAACTCACCCGCGCCTAGAAAGAAGAACTCAAGGCCGTTCTCGCCCAGCCATCCTTCCCAATCCGGTATCGACGCCGAGTTCTGGGACGTCTCGGCCCTACGTAACGTAGTCAAGATCATGTTCGATGTGGAGTACGAGTCAGACTCCTCCTACCAGCTGCTCCTGTGGTTCTGCGGGCTGAGTTTCAAGCTGCCAGACCCGTTCGACAAGCGCCGCGACGAGGCGAGCATCACTAGACGCATGGCCGAGGTGAAGACCCAAGTCAACGACCTGTTGGAGGAGGACTGGGAAGTATACACCGTCGACGAGGTCCGTCTGGAACATGAGACCGAGACCCGCCGCATGTGGCTCCCCAAAGGACAGCGCACCAAATTGTACGTGGACCAGAAGAAGGTGTCCCAGTCATTCTTCGGCGCCCTCTCACTAACCAGTAAGACAGTGGAGCCGTACCCGATCGAGGGAAACCAGAACACCGAATAGATCATTTTTGCCTTGGACCGGCTCCAACGCGAGATCAAGACCGAGAAAATCGCAGCCGTGCTGAACAACGACGGCTTCCACTACGCCAAAGCGTTGACCAGTCTCTACGAGACAGGCCAACTATTGGAGCACATCACGCCTGTCTACCTGCCACCGTACGCGTCCGACACAACCCGACCGAGCATGTTTGGAACACGGCCAAGAACCACATCGCAGACATCCAGCGCAAGACCCCCCGAAGAAACCTTCGGAGCATTCACCTCATACATCACCGGACGCGCCTTCGACTACAACTTTGAACACCTCCCACCTCATGAAACCGAAAACGATCTTGTTTCATGAAAGTCATACTCCCACGTGATCTCAACGGTCACGAGCCGAGGATGGCCAGTGTCTTCGCCCAGCGGCGCGACGTGTCAGCGGCGATCCGAGCGATCTCCTCGTCAGGGGCCGTCGCCGTAGGCATCGGCGGACGCCGAGGACCCTCGCCCCGCAGGGCCATGCGGGTGTAGAACCTGCGCATCGTGTCCAAGGAAATTGGATCGTTGCCCTTTTCGTTCTGTGGCCTGTCGCCCCAAGCCTCGAGCCATGGCTCCTCCCGATGGGTCAGCTCGGCCAGCTCGCCGCCGCCCATGGCGCCGTAGTAGTCGGTCACGGCGTTCAAGGTTGCCATCTCAGAGTCAGCGAAGACCCCGACCGGTGGCGTCTGCTCGATCGTAGGAAGGCCATGCCGCAGGGAGGCGATCACAGGGCCCATTTGCCATGCCTCGATCCGGTTGGGGAAGAGCGGCCTCCCATCCCACACCAGGGACCACGCCTGTGCGTAATAGGCGAGCTTCTGCGCCTGCGTCTCGCCATACACCTTCCTGCGGGCGTTGATGACCTGAGCAGCAGCCAGCGCGCGATCAACAGCCGCCTCTGGATGCGTCATCATCTCATCGCCCCTCTCACCGCCATGATCGCATAACGGTAGCGCGAGGCGCCCAACACGCCGAGCCCGCAGGGCGATTCCTCACCCGACGGCGGACACCAGCGGCTCCAGATCGGCGCGCATACGGGCGAGGGCCTCCCTCGGGTCATCGGGCCCGGCAGCGGGCTCGCGCAGGATCATGTCCTTGGCGAGCGTGGGCACCGGCAGGCCCCCTGCTCGGCGAGAACGGTCAGGGCGGCCAGCCCCTCCGGGTTGAGCCTGATCTGAAGGGCCTGCGTACGCCTTGTCAACAAGCTGCAGCGCCACACGGCAGCGACCCCAGGGGTTCGGGGCCGCCGGCCCGGGAGGGCACCCCAGTTCTCCCGGGCCCGGCAGCGACTCCAGGACGCGAGCCTGCGTCAGCTGCACGATGACCGTGCCGGTGACGCTCGTGTCGACGGCGGTTGGGAAGGGGGCCGGTAGCGGCGGTCGGATAGGGGGCGCGGTCATGATGGGGGGATGATCGGCGTGGATGCATGGGCCGGGATTCGGTGTCCGCATGCCGGTGAGGGACCTGTCGGGCAGGGCGGTCGCGAAGGCGCTGGCCGCCGGGGCCCCGCCGGTCCACGAGACCCGCCCGCCGGCCGAGTCAGCCCGGAGCCGGGTCGGACCGGCAGTGCGAGCGCTGCCGGAAGAGTTCCCGGACATGCCGGCGGCAGTGCTCGCGCAGCGGGTCGGCCGGGACGGGTCGATCACCCGGTTCCGGCGGAACGCGGCCGGGACCCGTCGCCGGGCCCGCCGGGTCGGCCCGGCTGATCGGCCGGTCCGCCGGCCCGGGGGAACAGGCCCGGTGCGGCTCGTGGTTCCCGCCCGTGGGCGCCGGTCCGGACTCCCGGCCGCGGGGACGGGCGCCGGTGCTGGCGATGATCCCGTCCCGCCGGACCGGGGCGGTGATGATCCCGTCCCGCCGGACCGGGGCGGTGATGATCCCGTCCCGCCGGGCCGGTGATCCGCCGGCGGGGATGGCGGGTGCTGCCACAGCGCTCCGGCGCCGGCCGGAGCGGCCGCTCCGGGACGACGGAGCCGGCATCGGGCGCCGCGGCCGCCTCGCCGGCGGAGTGAGTGGCTTCCGCGGCGCCCCCGGGCACTCGCTCGGTCCAGGCCAAGCCGCATGGACCCGGGGACCGGAGGCGTGGCCGAGCGAGCCGACCAGTATGTGGAGACCTCGTTCCCGCCCGGCCGCGCCACGACTACCAGCACCCGCCCCTGCGCCCCCTCGACGAGGGACCGGTTCGGGGCCTGGCCGTCTATGACCAGGCCCTCGGCCCGACCAGCAGCGACTTCGAAGAGCAGGCCGCCTGATGCCCACCACCGCTGACGAGACGTCCACCTGCATCGACTACCTCGCCCGGGTCATGAAAGCACCCTGGATCCGCGACACCGCCCGAGCCCCGGCCGGGCGCGGCACCACCGGGGCCTGGACCGGCCCGCAACACCCCCGAGCCGTCCTCGGGGCCGAAGTCGCCGCCCGGGAGACCTCCGGCGCGGAACAACGCCTCCGCGCCGCGGGCTCCCCCGCGGTCAGGACCCTGGAGGAGCTCGACTCCGACCACCAACCCGCCGCTGACCGGGCCCGACCCCACCGCCTGGCCGCCGGCGGACACCCGGCCGAAGCAGGAAACCTCGCGCCGCCCGGACCACCGGGCACCGGCAAGACCCACCGCACCGGCCGCCCCGGCCATCGCCGCCTGCCACCAACAAATCCGCGCCGGGTCCAACACCGCCGCCGGCCGGGTCACCCGCCTCCGACAAGCCCACCGCACCGGCCGCCCCGACACCGAGACGCGCGAACCCGCCCGGCCCCGGCCGCTGACCATCGACGAGGCCGGCCACCTGCCCCTCGACGCCGACGCCGCGAAAAAGGAAGTGGTTGGTTCGGACTCATCCCGAACGTCTAACTCAATGATTTTGAACACTGAGAATCCAGGCTGGGGCCTCGCTGCTGTCAGGCAAGGCGCCATGGATTCCGCCAAGTGCGCCCGTTACTCTGAAACTCCTGAACTTTCCGATTACATGGGTACTCGATCAGTGACTCGTGATCTTGACATCTTGCGCAATCTTGTCGGTAATACTGAGTTGAATTACCGGGGGACATCATACGGTATTTTTATTGGCTCGATCTATGCGGTGCTGTTCCCACGTCGTGTGGGCAATATGGTCCTTGACAGTGCGATGAGCCTCACCAAGTCGTGGACAGAAGGAGACCGTGAACTAACTATCTTTCGCGAGGAGCGTCTTCGCGCTTATATCGAGAGTTGCTTGGCTCAGAATGGTTGTCCGCTGACCGGTTCAGTTGACGAAGCATTTTCTCAACTGCATGATTTTTTACTCAATTTGGACGAAGCGCCCCCGTCTGTTGAAGGGTCTTCGTTGTCCGTTGGCACTAAGGATGCCGCATATTTCGTCAGCTCGTTCGCACTCGGCTCTCCGGATAACTGGCAAATTCTTACCGAAATGCTTTCACAAGGCATGATCAAGCATGAAGGTACCTTGATTTCCGAACGTATAACTCTTGCCGGAGAAACCGGTCATCAGGATTCGGCGGTCACAGAAAAACAAGTTTTCATGAATTTCAATTATGACTATGCGAATTCCGCTATTATCTGCAATGATTCTGAACGGGGTGAGCGCGACATTGCTGCACTCGAAGCGGAGGCGGCAGCGGAGAAAAAATAATATCCGTTCTATGGTGGAAGCTCTGCTTACCTGGATGCGTATTGTCAAGGTTGGGGAAATCTTCGGCCACCGCTCGATGACTTGCCCGACAGGGTTGGTGACGAAGAGCTGAGGCCCATCATAGTCACTGGAACGACGGGTGACACGAGCACCCTGTATTCGTGGTCTGAAGAATTATCTTCTCAACTCGAGGGGAGTCGTTTGATTACGATAGCAGGGTATGGACATGGCGTTGTTGGTGCCAATGCATGCGCCACCTCCATGGTGGACCAGTAGAAGACATCATTCCGCCAGTTAAATCAACTTGCGGGAGTGAATAGGCATTCACGGCTGCATTGACTTATCATGAGGCGCGGCCGAGAACTGAGAAGCTTATTTATCGGAGCTGAACTACGATCGTCACCCCTAGAGGGTTATTCAAAACCGTTTTTGAAGAATTCGAGTGCGGTGACTGCTGTGATGGTTTGTGGGAAGGTGTGAAGGGGTCTTCGGTAGCCGGTGTGACGGGAGGATTATTCAAAAGTCATTTTTGATTCTTTGGAAGATTTTCATCCGATTCTCTTGTGAGGACAGCGGGGAGGGCCTGTTTGTGCGACAATTGGATTATCAAAAATTGTCGAGAACAGGCCCTCACGTGTACTCTACAACAGGACTCCCAGCCGTGGCAATGGACGCCCTCTACGAGCGGATCGCCGATCGATTCCCCACTCTTGACAGGCCCGGGGGAAGGCCCCCGGTCCTGCTCTGGCGTCAAGAGGTTCAGATCTCCATGATGTGCACCAGACGGAACCGGACCCAGGGGCGAACTTGCTGAGGGCTTCAGCGTCTGGCAGGCCACGATCAGCAGCATCGCCCGCTGGACACCCAGACTCGGCGAGGTTCTCGACGAGTTCGTCCCAGCGGTGGAGGACCTCGACGCCTCCGAGCAGGTGATCGTCGATGGCACTCTTTCCCTTTGTTGGGACTGGAATGAGCAGTCCGGTCTCTTCTCAGGGAAACACCGACGGACCGGGGTGAACCTCTAGGTCGTCGCCGATCTGACCGGCAGGCTCCTGCAGGTCTCCAGGCCGGCCCCAGGATCCACTCACGACGCCAAGGCCATCAAGGCCATCGGCCTCCTCGAACACTTCAAGAACACCCCGCCCCTGGCCGACAAGGGATATGTCGGGCTTGGACTTCTCACACCCGACCGGAAACCTGCAGGAGCAGAGCTCACGGAAACCCAGAAAAGAGGCAACCGGGTCATCAACTCGCTGCGGGCTGCTGTGGAGCGAGCCATCGCCCATCTGAAGACGTGGAGAATCCTTCACACACCCTACCGAAGACCCTTCCACACATTCGCTCAGACCATCGCCACAGTCATCGCGCTACAGTTCTACAAACAGACTTTTGAATAATTCTCCAGGATGCCCGCTGCGTCATTCCGCGACCCAATTGATTGCCCACGATCTGTGGGGACAGGCCTGCAGGATTCCGCGATCTCGGTCATCAGCGAGGACCGCTGAACGACGAGGCTTGTTCACAGGAGTCGTCCGCTGGAACGTTTCCCCTTGTCAGGTCTTCGTCCTGTCGTGTTGTGAACAAGCCTCGTCCTGATTGAGTTCGGCACTGTTATCCCTGTGCCGGCATGGCCGAGCTTCCGCCTCACGCATCGAAACACTGCCTTACCGGTGTCTGGAAACCGTAGACTCCAGCAGCCTCCCCAACAACATCACTGAGCCGATGCTCGAAGCCGACGGATTCAGATTCAGTCTGTACCTTGATCGGAACGAGCATCTTGCCCAACACCGATGCCATCCGCCGCTGATTGTTATGCGGAACCCGATAGGGTGCACCCTTACGGGAATTGGTTCATTCATCCCTGAATCAATACCCGAATTCTAATCCGTAACAACCCTGAGTCTGCCCTGGGAGGTGCGTATGAGGGAGGGCGACACAAGTGTGATCCTTGACGTGACGTGACGACTCGATGCAAATTATGATTACCGTTGCTGATTTTGTTCATCCGGAGGCGCCAATGAAGGCAAAACATTTCAGCGGGGCTTCACGAGTTGCTTTGTACGCGGCTCTCGCGACATTAGCCATTGCAATATTTCAGATAATTTTATCATTGGTGCGTGATGTTGATTGGATTCTGTTGATTGTTTCCGTGGGAATGATCGGATGTGAAACTCTGTTTATTCGAGAACTGAATGATTCGAACAACAATGAAGATTCAGAGTTAAAATGACTTCTATGACTTGGATGCGTACTTTTTGCCAGATTGTTGCGACAAGCGTAATTCTGTTGGTTGCGCTGCTCTGGATGACTCCGAGGGCAACGGCTGAGACTCAGTCTGGAGGCTCTGGTTCTGCAACCTCTTTGCATGTCGAGGGAGATTCTGAATCGAGCTTGATTATGAAAGTGGAAAATGGAAGATTCGTATCGGAAGGATCTGGAATTCTCCTTGAATATGCTGACGGTAGCCGTCATGATCTCGCTCCGGTGCTGACCGACACAAGAGGAGGAAGCACTCGGTTGCTGTTTCGTACATCGATGAGACGACGGTGAAAATTGATTCAGTGAAGGCCAGCACACCTCGTGCACATGCAGGTGGAGCAGCTTCGTCTCGGGACGCTTGGTCATGCGCGGCTGGATATACTGGACTCGTCGCGGGTGGGGTTGGTGCGATCGTGGCCCCTTATTCGATTCCTGCATTTGCGAGGCTGCTAACGAGTGGTGTTGGAGCGGCCGCAGGCTGTCATGACATGTGGTGATTTCGATGATTATCTGCGTGTTATAACAGATCTGGTGGGTGATTCTTGGCCTGCTGAATGTTGGTCGAGAACCGGCTCGAACAGCGTATTTCAATACGGGCGCCAAGGAGTTGTTGTCGTTGGTGGACGGTCGAGGTGTCGGCAGCTCCTTGGCGTGCCTCAACAGAACATGTCAAAAATAACAAGATGGCAGGAGGCTTATTCACGGCGTCTGTGGATAGCGTCGTGGCTAGAGGTGATGATCATGATCCAATCCCTATGAATAAGCCTCTAGCTAGCCGGACGCCAAGAAGATTGAGATTTATTCACAGTTCACAGAAGGTTCAGCGGGAGACGGAATCTCCAGCCACAACTTGATCCATTGGGCCGTAAATAAACCTTATCGTTCATGACATCCCATGTTCATGTGCTCCTTGTAGGACTTTATTCCTTGTCACACTCTCAACTGTAAATGCTGTGGACATAACTTCTATGGCTGTCATGAAACAAGATCGTTTTCAGTTTTAAGGGGTGGGAGGTGTTCGAAGTCGTGGTCGAAGGCGCGGCCGGTGATGTATGAGGCGGACGCGCTGAAGGTTTCTTCGGGAGGTTTCGTGTTGGACGTTGAAGATGTTGTTCTTGGCCGCGTTCCAGACGTGCTCGACTGGGTTGTGGCCGGGCGCGTACGGCGGCAGATGGATCGGCATCACGTATCGCCGGGACGTCCCAGAACTCGGCGTGGACACCGGACTAGGAGGACGGCTGGGCGAGAACAGCCTCGAGTTCTTGCTTCTGGGCGCGGGCGGGTTCCGCCGCGTTCTGGTTCCCCGCACGGCCGGCCGGGACCGAGCGCATCCGCGTGGCCTGCCACTCGGCCAGCCATTCCTGCACGGTCCTCTCCGTGCGTTCTACCGTCTCTGCGATGATGCCCACATCGACACCACGGGAGGCGTACAGAGAGGACGACCTGCGCGCCTACCAGCAGGCCTCCAGCGACATGCTGCAGAACGCCGCCGGCGCGGTGACCGGCTGGGTCGGTGTCGCGGTCATGTGCACCGGCATCGGCGGGCCCATCGGCGCCGCCATGATGGCCGGCGCCCTCACTCGCCGGCGGCAGCATCTGAATCCAGAAATCCTCCAACGGCGCCGTGGACTGGGGCACCGTCCTACGCGACAGCGCCGTCGGCGCCACCACCGGCCTGATCGGCGGCGGAGAGCCCGCCACGAATTTCTTGACACCAATGATTGGGACATGCAGGTTGAAGGTTGAGGACTGGCTGGTCGTTGCGCTGGATTACTTCCGAGCTTGACTGGAGCGTGCCGGCCATCTCACGTGAAGTCCGACGGGACTCGATCACGGCATGCGACCATCGACCGAGCGGCGTCGTCCTCCACGGATCCAGCCAGCACGACCCAACGTTCACCTTTGTCCGGGGTCCATTCCGCTTCACCGACCAGTTGGACCGGGTGCGGAAGAGCATGCCGCCCCGCCGTTCCCGGAGACTGCGGGGCAGCAGTGTCCTCCGCACTGCACGGACGGGGCCGACCCGACGCCCGATCGCTCACATCGTCAAGGCCGGGACAGCACGCTCAGCTCCGGAACGATCGTCTGCTACCGCCCGTCCCCGCCGCGCCCCGGCCCGTGGGCCGTTCACCCCTTCCTCGCGAAGGTGATCGCCTTGAACCTCTCGGTCTGCTCCCTGATGCCGATCTCGGCGGGGAAGCGCTCGACCGAGCTGGCCCCGTAGAAGCCGGTGATGCCCTCGGTGTGGTCGAGGACGTACTGGGCGTCCTCCGGATTGGCGATGGGTCCGCCGTGACACAGGCAGAGGATGTCCGGGTTGACCCTGCGCGCCGCATCGGCCAGGGCCTGGACCCTCACCGCGGCCTCCTCGAGGGTGATGGCCGTCTTCGCGCCGATCGTGCCCGAGGTGGTCAGGCCCATGTGGGGCACGAGGATGTCGGCGCCGGCCCGGGCCATGTCCGCGGCCTGCTCCTCGTCGAAGACGTACGGCGAGGTGATGAGGTCGAGCTCACGGGCCGTCCGGATCATGTCGACCTCGTGGCCGTAGCCCATGCCGGTCTCCTCGAGGTTCGCGCGGAAGACCCCGTCGATCAGGCCGACGGTCGGGAAGTTCTGCACGCCGGCGAAGCCGATCTCCTTGACCTGCCTGAGGAAGTGGGGCATGAGCCGGAACGGGTCGGTGCCGTTGACGCCGGCCAGCACCGGTGTGCGCCTGACCACGGGGAGCACCTCGTTGGCCATCTCCATGACGATGGCGTTGGCGTCGCCGTAGGCGAGCAGCCCGGACAGGGAGCCGCGCCCGGCCATGCGGAAGCGCCCCGAGTTGTAGATGACGAGCAGGTCGATCCCACCGGCCTCGGCCGACTTGGCCGTGATGCCGGTGCCCGCGCCGCCGCCGATGACGGGCCTGCCCGCGGCGACCTGCCGCCGGAAGCCCTCCAGGATCTCTTGACGTGACATTGCTTCCTCCTCAGTGATCGTGGTTCTCGATGAGTTCGTGGAGGGCCTCGGCCATGGACCGGCCGAAGCCCGGGTCGTTGATCGCCTGGTCCCTCTCGACCACGACGACCCCGCTGCCCGCCAGCCCCTCGCGCAGGGCCTCGAAGAGACGCTCGTCGGCGGCCTCGTCCCGGAAGGGACCGCCTTCGACGTCGATGCCGGAGACCCCGCGCAGCGGGACGTGGAGCCGGACGGGGCCGTTCGACGCGGCGAGTCTCGCGGCTATCCGGCGCCCGAGCTCGGCCATCTCGTCGGGCGTCGTCCGCATGAGCGTGACCGTCGGATTGTGCACGAGGAATGTCCGGCCGCTGAACTTCTCGGGGACGGTGTCCCGGGGGCCGAAGTTGACCATGTCCAGGGCCCCGAGGCTCACGACCTGGGGGACGCCCACGGCCCCCGCCCGCTCCAGGCGCCGGGGCCCGGCGCTGAGCACGCCCCCGACGAGGTCGTCGGCGAGTTCGGTGGTCGTCAGGTCGAGGACGCCCGTCACGAGGCCGGATTCGACGAGCTTCTCCATGGCGCGGCCCCCGGCGCCCGTCGCGTGGAAGACGAGCACCTCGTAGCCCAGCTCGTTCAGGCGCTCGCGGGCCTCGTCCGCGGCGGGCGTGGTGAGCCCGAACATGGTGATCGCCACGACCGGGCGCCTCCCGAGGCCCTCGGGCCGCCCCCGGCGCCGCTCGTGGGCCCGGGCCATCGCGGCGATGCCGGCGCACGCGTTGCCGAGGATCGGCGCGGAGACCCCGTTGACACCGGCGATGTCCACCACCGAGTACATGATCGTGGCGTCCACGTCGCCGACGTAGGGCCTCACGTCCCCCGAGGCCATCGTCGAGATGAGCAGCTTGGGCAGGCCGACCGGCAGGGCCTGCATCACGGCCCCGACGACCGAGCTGCCGCCGGAGCCGCCCACTCCGAGCAGGCCCTGGATGCGCCCCTCCTCGGCCATCCCGCGGGCGAGGGCCGCCGCTCCGCGCGACATCGCCGTCATCGACCGCCCGCGGTCGTGGGCCGCCCTCAGCCCCTCGGGGTCCTCCCCGGCCGCCACGATCACCTCCTCGGAGGTGACATCCGCCAGCGGGCTCCTCGAGAAGGAACCCACGTCCATCATGCACGTCCCGACGCCGTGCTCGCGCAACCGCGCGCGCAGCCAGGCGTACTCCTCGGCCTTGGTGTCGAGCGTGCCCACAAGCAGGACGACCGCCATGTTCGCACTCCTTCGTGATCCGCACCGTGGGCACGACCCTAGGGACGGCCGGGCCCGCCGCAATGGACCGGTTTGGAACAATTGGACCGTTGGCGGGCCGGGGACGGAGACTGGGCCCATGGCAGTCATCAACCGCACCGCCTCGGAGCTGTCGGCCATGCTGGGACCGTGGCGCGACGACGAGGGGCCGCTGCCCACGGCGCTCGCCGACGGGATCGCCGAACTCATCGATGCGAACATGATCCCGGCGGGCACCGCCCTGCCCTCCCAGCGCAGACTCGCCCGGCAACTGGGCGTCTCGCGCGGCACCGTCACGGGCGCCTACGAGCTGCTCGAGCAGCGGGGGAGGCTGCTGACCCGGACGGGATCGGGCTCGACGGTGCGCGCCGAGCTGAGTGCCCCGGGCGCGGACCTGACCGGGCGCCTGTTCTCCTTCTCAGACGAGTCGCGCAGGAGGATCGACCTGTCGAGCGGTGCGCTCCCGGCCTCCGCGGTGGCCCGCGAGGTGATGGGGCAGGCCCAGTTCGACACCCTTCACCACTACCTGCCCACCAACGGCTACTTCCCGGCGGGGCTGCCCGCCCTGCGAACGGCCATCGCGGAACGGCTGAGCCTGGACGGGATGGCGACGGCGCCGGACCAGGTGATGGTGACCAATGGCGCCCAGCACGCGACATCGCTGGTGGTCAGCACCTATCTGACCGCCGGCGACGAGGCGATCGTCGAGGACCCCAGCTATCGCGGTGCGCTGGAGATCCTGCGGACGCGGGGGGCCCGGATCAGGAGCGTGCCCTTCGGGCGTCATGGCATCGACCTTCCCCTGCTCGGACGGGCCCTGTCGAGGGGCCCGGGGCTGGCCTACCTCCAGACCGGCGTCCACAACCCCACCGGGCTCGCGACGGACCCGGCCAGGCGCCGCAGGCTCGCCTCGATGCTCGCCGAGAGCCCCGTTCTCGCCGTCGAGGACTGCTGCTCCTACGACCTCACCCCCGACGGACGCCCCGGGCGGACCCTCGCGGGTCTCCTGCCGGACGACCGGCTCGTCTCGATCGGGACGCTGTCGAAGCTCTTCTGGGGCGGGATCCGCGTGGGATGGATCAGGACGTCGCGCCGCCGCGTGCGCACCCTCCTCGAGGCGCGCAAGATCGTCGACCTGAGCACCTCGGTCATCGACCAGCTGATCGCCATCCGTCTGCTCGAGCGCGCGGACGAGGCACGGCGCGAGCGGACCGCGATGCTCTCGGACACCAGATCCGTCGCCGAGGGGCTCGTCCACGAGCACCTCCCCCGCTGGACGTGGCCGCGCACCGGGGGCGGGGCGGCGCTGTGGATCGACACCGGCCGGGACGTCACCGTCCTCGCCGAACGGGCCAGGCGGGCGGGGGTCCTTCTCTCGCCCGGGCCGAACTTCTCGGCCCACGGCTCCCACAGGACGCATCTGCGGCTGCCGGTGGCCCGCGACCGGGCGATGCTCGACAGGGCGCTGCGGACCATGGCGGAGCTGTCCGCCGACTGACCCGGTGCTTGTGAGCCGCCCCGGCCCGCAGCGGATCGAATAATGAGATCCCCGCATCACGGGCGCCGACTCACCGGCGGGCCCTGTCTGCCGGGAACAGATTCTTGGCGATCACCGCCAACACCCCGATCGTCTGGACGGCCACGCCGGAGTACCACGCGACGACCACCCGGTAATCGAGGTCTCCTCTCCTGACGATCATGTAGATGACCATTAGGATGAATCCACCGATCAAGGCGACGGTGACGAGCTTGTCCACCCTGTCGAAGAGCTTCTCCCGAAGTGTGAGAACCTGCTCCCGCTCCTTCGTGTCGAGCGAATCGGTGGGATCGCTCTCCTGCGGAGCGTCCTTCCTGCCGAGCGGGACATCAGTGTTCGCGAGGTCCGCCCAGGTAAGATCCTTCGAGACGTCGTTCCAGGCAGGTCCTTTTCGCGGCGGCGGAGAGCCTGCCGCAGCGTTCTCGGCGTCGCCGTCGGTCTCGTCGCTCACCCGATGCCCACCCCCAGCAGCCGGGCCCGGGTGATCACGGCACTGCGGGAGACCCCGAAATGGTCCACGAGCTCGCCCAAGCCGGCGCCGCGCTCCTCGACCATCCGCTCGAACTCGGCCTGCGGCATGAGGAGGTTCGCGGCGAAATGGTCGGCGTACCACTCATGCGGATTGTCGGCTCGGCCGCTGCGCTTGTCGGTGAACGAGTACTCGTCGTCGCCATTCTGCCGGCGCTCAACCAGGTGCCCGATCTCATGGGCGCAGGTGAAGCGCTGACGGGCCTTCGACTCGAAGCCGTTCAGGTAGATCTCGGCGCGCCGCTCGCCCCTCTTCTTGATGATCAGGCCGGAGTCGTCACCCATGCCCTGGGACAAGTAGCTGCGAGTCTTCATCTTGGAGGCGATCATGATCGGGTCGACGGGGAACGTCCCGTCCCAGTACTTGCGGCGGACGGCCTCGGCATCGATCTGGGCCTTGTCCTTGATGAGCATCATCGCACCCCCTCCCTCTGACGGCAAGCTTATATGGCAGCCCCGCCACTTCTTCGCTCCGGCACCATCAGTCTCACGAGCCAGCAGATCGAGAACGAAAAACGGCTGGGAACCCTGCGTCAGCGCACCAGCGGCTGGGCAGCCACCGATCGGCTCAAGATCTGCCGGCCGTGTCCCAGCTGTTCTCACCCTCCTCACCAGGGGTTTCGCCGCCGCTCGCGCTCTCCCCCGCCGGAGCGATACCCGAACGCAGGTACTGGAACAGCGGGGGCCCGCCCGGCTCGGGGTGCAGCACCCGCACCTCGACCTTGTAGACCTCCCGCACCACCTCGGCCGTCAGCACCTGCGCCGGCGGCCCGTAGTGCACGGCCCGCCCTCCCTCGAGCACGAGCACCTCGTCGCAGTAGGCGGCGGCCAGGTTCAGGTCGTGCAGCGCGACGACGACGGTCAGCCCGGTGGCCCGCACCCGGTCGAGCACGTCGAGCTGGTGGGCGATGTCCAGATGGTTCGTCGGCTCGTCGAGCAGCATGATGCGGCCCTCCTGGGCGAAGGCCCGGGCGATCTGCACGCGCTGCTGCTCGCCGCCCGACAGGGTCCACCAGTGGCGCTCCAGCAGGTGCTCCACCCTGGTCGCGCGGGCGGCCCGGCGCACGACGCGGCGGTCGTGCCCGCTCACCCCGGCCCAGTGGCTCCGGTGCGGGATGCGCCCAAGGTCGATGACGTCCTCGACGAGCACGTCCTGATCAGTGGTGGCCTGCTGCTGCACTGCCACCAGGGTGCGCGCCATCTCGCGCCGGCCCCACTGCGAGTAGTCGCGCCCGTCCAGGCTCAGCTCGCCGCGGTCGGGCTCGACGAGTCGCGCCAGCACATTCATGAGGGTCGACTTGCCGGCCCCGTTCGGCCCCAGCAGCCCCAGCACGTGGCCGGGCACGGCCGTCACGTCGATGCCGTCGATGATGACGCTGCCGCCGGCCGACCAGCCGACGCCCTTGGCCTCGAGCCTCATCGCGATCTCCTTCTGGCCAGCAGCGTGGCGAAGACGGGCACGCCCACCATCGCGGTGATGACGCCCACCGGCACCTCCAGCGGGGCGAAGGCCGAACGGGCGATGGTATCGGCCCACAGCAGGAAGATCGCCCCGAGAACCGCCGAGACCGGCAGCACGCCGCGGTGACGGGGCCCCACGAGCATGCGGGCCATGTGCGGCAGCACCAGGCCGACGAAACCGATGGCGCCGCTGGACGCCACGACGACCGCCGTCAGCAGCGCGGTGAGCACGAGCAGACTCACGCGGGTGCGCCTCACCGCCACCCCGAGCAAGGCCGCTTGGCGCTCCCCGAAGGTGAAGGCGTCCAGAGAGCCGGCCATGCCGAGCCCGAGCACCAGGACGACGGCCAGCGACGCCGCGGTGAGCGCCACATCCGTCCACGAGGCGCTGGCGAGCGAGCCCATCAACCAGTACAGCACCCCGCGGGTGGTGTTCGCGTCGGCGCCGACCATGATGATGAACGAGGTGAGCGCCGAGAAGCCCTGGGTGACGGCCACGCCGGCGAGGATGATCTTGTCGGCCGTCCCACCGGCCAGCCGGGCCAGGGCCAGCATGAGCGCGAAGGCCCCGAGCGCGCCCCGCCCGACAGGCCCAGGGACGTGCCCACGCCCAGCACGAGGACGATCACCGCGCCCGTCGAGGCGCCCGAGGAGACGCCCAGCAGATAGGGCTCGGCCAGTGGGTTGCGCAGCAGCGACTGCATGACAACGCCGCAGATGCTCAGCGACGCCCCGCAGGCGGCGGCCAGCAGCACCCTGGGCAGGCGCAGCTGCCAGATCATCGCCACCTGCAGTTTCGTCAGCCCGGGGTCGCCGGCCAGGTGGAGCTCGTCGGCCAGCACCGACCACACCTGAGCCACGTTGAGATCGGCGGGGCCGAAGGTGATGGCCGTCACCACCGAGACGAGAAGCAGTACCACGCCGACGGCGGTCACGAGCCCCGCGTTGAGACGCCCCCCGCGGGAGACGGGCCGCCGGCTCATCGCAGGCCGTACTGCTTCAGGCCGGCGTCGAGCTTCTCGGCCAGATCGACATTGCGGATCGACGGGTTCATGTCGCCGCCGGCCACGATGATGAAGCGCCCGTTCCTCACCGCGTCCATCTGGGCGGTGACCGGATTGCTCTTCAGGTAGTCGATCTTGGCCTGCGCGGTCTCGGCGGTCTGGGACTTGCGGGTCAGATCGCCGATGACGAGCACATCGGGATTCTTGGCGGCCATGTCCTCCCAGCCCACCTGCGGCCACTCCTTGGCCTCGCCGGAGTAGACGTTGGTCACCTCCAGGTCGTCGGAGATCATCTGCGAGGCGCCGGTGCCGCCGGCCACGTAGGGCGACTCGGAGTTGGCGAACCAGAAGGCCGCGCTCACCTGCTTGGCGCCGTCGGCGGCGGCGACGGCCGCATCGAGACGGCCGCGCAGCGAGCCGACGAGCTCGGTGCCCTTGTCGGGGACGCCGTGGATGGCGGCCAGGTCGCTGATCTCCTGGTAGATGTCGCCCATCTCCAACGGCTTGGACTTCTCCGAGTCGCCGGTGCCGGTCTCGCCCTTCTCGCACTGGTTGGGTGCCAGATAGGCGGGCACGCCGAGCTTGGCGTAGCTGTCGTAGGAGCCCGAGCCGGTGTCGTCGAGCGTGCTGGGGAACGAGGCCGTGACGAAATCGGGGCTGGTGGCCAGCACGGCCTCGAGCGGGGCATTGTTGTCGGCCAGCCGCTCGACCTCGGCGTTGGCCTCCTCCAGATTGCCCAGCACCGGATCGGTCCAGGTGGCGGTGCCGACCATCTGATCCGCCACCCCGAGCGAGAGCTGGATCTCGGTGGAGCTCTGGTTCAGCGAGACCGTGCGCTCGGGCGCGGCGTCGAAGTGCAGCTCGTGGCCGCAGTTGGTGATGGTCAACGGGAAGCCGGTGGAATCGGCGGCCGGGCCGCCGGAGTCCGGCGAGCCCGCACCCGAGCCCGAGCAGCCGGAGACGATCAGCGCGCAGCAGTTCAGGGCCGCGCCGAGACGAATGGCATGCGGGACACTGCGCCCCATGGCGGTACTCCTTCAGGTTCGGGGTGGATACGCGACACCCGGTCCTGCGCCCCGACCTCGGAGCGCGCCACCGATCGGTCTTCGGACTCGGGTTCACCCGCCGAACCGTCCTTCCCGGGCATCGCTCCCAGTGGCTCGTCGATCCGGCGTCACCCACACCGCTGCGCGTCAGTTCCGGCCTCGCACCGGATTCCCTGCCCCGTGGCACTCGGCCCCGTGAGCACTCGATGACGCCAGCACCATATCCCATCGCCGTCTCAGACGGGACGGGGCGCCGGGGACGATCCTCCACTTCAGGTTCCTGTCGGGGAGAGCCACTGGTGTGAGCAGCGGGAAGGAGACCTCATGACTCGCTCGGTGCATCCCCGCCGGCCAGTCGCATCCGTTCCCGAGAGGTGCGCCGCCGATGGCCGGCAGGGAGCTTGACAAGCAGGCTCTGCGAAGGCATTGCACGTCGTGCCCGGATCACCTGATCCGCTAACACTTGTTAGGGCTTCCGTGCTAGCTTGGCGCTACCGCGAGAGCAGCGCCCGGGACTGCCGCTGAGCGATTCGGATCATTGACATGACTGACCTCCTCGAACTCGAGTTCCTGATCGGCCCCATCGACGAAGGCCTCGCCGACGAACTGGCGGCCGAGGGCATCGCCATCGCATGGGGGCCCAACTACTGCACTGCCAGCACCATCCTGGAGCCACGGGCCGATGCCGTGTCCGAGGCGCTGGACTTCGCCGCCCTGCTCCGGAAACACGGGGTGAGCGTCAAGGAACTGCTCCCGTCGCTGGTCAACGCCGCCGCCATCGCGACCCGGTGCGACGTGAGCCGCCCCACGGTGTCCGAGTGGACGAGGGATACGTCCTTCCCCCCGCCCTTCGCCCTCATCACGAGCCCGATCTGGGCCTGGCACGAGGTGCGCGCCTGGGTCGGGCAGCGAGCGCATGGGAAGGTCGATCTGAGCCAGGAGGCCGACGCCCTGTCGTCCCGCGACGCTCACCAGGTCTCCAGCCGCCTGTCCCTCCACGGATATGGGAAGCCGCATGGACTGTTCACGCCGAGATCGGCCGGGGCGCCGCGGATGACCTGCTGATCACGAAGCTCCGGCGGCCGGTCTCCTCGGCCGCAGCGGCCAGCGCGCCCAGGGGCGTCCCCACCCGTGTCCTCGGACGGGACCTCCCAGTAACCCGCCACGCCCGGCGCGAATCGTTTCGTCTTCACAGGCTCGGCAGTTATCGTGTCCCGCAGGTGCCGGCTTCACCGCCCTGTCGCGCAGCCGAAGGGCCGCGGGCGGGCGGCGGGTCGCCGCTACCGCGGAGGTGCGCCCATGGCCCTACCGGGCCGGGCCGCCGTCACGACAACAGAAAGCAGAGAACCGTGCATCGGGACCTTCCCCTCCACTCGAAAACGGCTTCTCGCGCGGGGCGCCGTCGGCGGCCTCCCGCGCGGGTCGCGCTGTGCGCCGCGGTGGCGTCCGTCATGCTCCTGGCCCAGGGTGCCGCCGACGCCCGGGCCGACGATCTCGACGACCAGTACGCCGCGCTCCAGGACCAGATCACCAGCTCCTCCGGCAGCGTGTCCGACGGCTACGCCGCGCTCGACGCGGCGATGAGCGCCCTCACCTCCTCGCGCGACGAGCTCTCCAGCGCCCAGAAGACCGCGGACGCCGCGAACCAGGCCCAGCAGGACGCCCAGAGCGCGGCCGACGCGGCATCAGCGGCCCTGACCACCGCCCAGGACAACCGTCGGGCCGCCCAGGAGCAGGTCGACGCGGCCCAGGGGCAGGTCGACGCGGCCAAGCAGGAGATCGGCATGGTGGCCAGCCAGACCGCCCAGCAGAACACCGGCCTGACGAGCATCGCCCTTCTGATCGGCAACGGTTCGACCAGCCAGATCAGCAACCGCGTGCAGTGGGCCAACCAGTCCCTCTCGTCCACCCAGGCCAGGGTGGACGCCTACCAGAACGCGCTCGACGAGCTCTCGGCCAGGCGCGACGCGCTGGTGTCGACCGAGGATGACGCCCGGGCCGCCCGCGACGAGGCGGTCAGCCGGCTCGTCGAGGCCCAGACCGCCTCCCAGGCAGCCGCCGACGCCGCTGCGGCCGTCCAGGAGAAGGTCGACGCCAACCAGGCGGCCCTGGCCGCAGCCCAGGGCATCGTCGAGCAGGCGGTGGTCAGCGATGACGCGTTGAAGAGCCAGGCCGGCGAGCTGGCCACCCGGATCCAGGCCCGCGACGAGGCCGCCGCTGCCGCCGCAGCCGAGTCAGCGGCCGCCGCGACCCGCTCCGGCACCGCGGCCGGTTCCAGCTGGCTGACAACGAACATCGCGCCCGGCCAGATCGCGCCGTACAGCGTCGACCAGGCGGTGGCCACGGCCCAGTCGCTCGAGGGGAACATGTACTACGGCAACATGTGCCTGGCCCTGGTGGCCGCCTTCTACGGGTACTCCAGCTCCGGGGTGAACTCCGCCGCGGACGCGGCGGCGACCATCCGGGCCGCCGGGCAGATGCAGTACGACACCTCGGACATCCCCGTGGGCGCCCTGCTCTGGTACGACGGCACCCCGGCCGGCAATCCTTTCGGGCATGTGGCCATGTACGCGGGCAACGGGATGATCTACTCCAACGGCGCGGCCAATGGCGGGGTCGGGACGATCTCGATCGACACCCCGTCGTCGGGCTGGGGCGAGCCGCTCATCGGCTGGTCCAGCGTCTGGCTGCCGAATGCGACGGCCTGAGCCCGCCCGCACCTCCCGCCCGCCGTGCAGGCGGCCGGGTCCGCGGCCATGAGCCCCGGGAGGCGCGCGCCGGCGGCCGGCCGACGCCT